>DATNCB010000436.1:0-3955 GCA_035571715.1 Ramlibacter sp. | reverse complement strand
GTGTGCCGCAACGACTGCGTGGCGCTGCACCACCACGGCCACACCCGGCTTTCTGGCCGGGAGCTGTCGATCTTCGAGCGGCTCATGCGCAACTCGGCCGTCTTGCAGGGTCACATCGGCGTCTGGGTCAAGCAGGCCTATTGGCGCAGCCTGCTCCTCGCGGACGGGTATATCACCAGCGAGCCCATGACCATCGGCATTGTTGTCGATGGCGACCCGGCCAGCGCCGATACGCCGCTGGTTCGCGACGGGATGGCGCTCGCGCAACAACTGGCGCTGGCCTCGCCGCTTGCCGAAATTGTGCTGCTCGACCCGGCGCGGGACTGGAAGAGCGTCGCTGGGCTGCATCTGCTGATAGTGGGCGACCCTCGCTATGACATCCGCACCTTGCGCGGGGCTCGGGCCGACCTCCTCGCCGTCGCCTGGTTGCGCGATGATGCAAGACTGTGGTCGGGCGTGCCTTGGTGGCGCCAATTCGGCAGCTGCCTCGCGCCCGCAGGCGTGGCCCCGCAGGCGGCTGGGGCATCGGGACGGCACGTGCACGCGTCGAGCCCCGGCCGGCCCCTGGGCCAGCTCTTGAGTCCCCGCCGCTGGCGGCTGCGGGTGGCGATCCACGTGCCGTGCCGGTCCGAAGAGCTTGAAGGTGACTCCCCCGCCGTGCGCGAAGCCCAGACCTTGCAAGATTCGCTGCAGCGCGCCGACCTTCCCTGCTGGCTGGTCGCCGCCGAACAGTGGAGCGATCATCCGGCCATGGCGGACGCATGCATTACGCTTTGGGGCGCGGGGCAACCCAAGGACTTGCGGCCGCCGCTTCGCAGCGACACGGTCAACGTGGTGTGGCTGATTGATGGGAAGGCCAGGGCGGCGGCGTGGGGAAACCAGTGTCTCGTCACGAGGTCGATGCCGCAGGCGCCCTGGCTCGAGGAGGAATTGGAGAAACGCATTGGAAGTACTTTTAGTCCACCCTAACTTCCCCGGGCAGTTCCGGCGCATCGCCGGGGCCCTGGCCCGCATGCCGGGTGTGCGGGTGGTGGGGGTGGGCGACAGCACCTGGATGAAAGCCGCGACCCAGGTTCCCAATGTCCCGGTAATCGGCTATCCGACGCCCGATCCCTCCGGCGAATCCACGCACCCCTATGCCCGCAAGTTCGACGAGGCTGTTCGGCGCGGCGAGCAAGTGGTGAACACACTGACGGCGCACAAGCAGCAGGGCCTTGAGCCCGACATCATCCTTGCCCATCCCGGCTGGGGCGATGCTTTCTTCCTGCGGGATTTCTTTCCCGGGTCGAAGGTGATCGGGCTTTTCGAGTACTTCTACCGGCCGCGGGGAGCCGACGTGGGATTTGATCCGGAGTCGCCGTCGCGCCTTCAGGACATCTTCCGCCTGCGCGTTCTCAATGCCACGCAGCTGCTGGCGCTGGATTCGTGTGACGAGGGTTTCTGCCCCACCGCCTGGCAACGCAGCCTCTTTCCGGGCATGTGGAAGGAGCGTTTGTCGGTGCTCCACGAAGGCGTCGACACCGGCGTGGTCGCGCCCGACCCCACAGCGACGGTGACGCTGCCCAATGGCATCACGCTCAAGGCAGGTGAGGAGGTGCTCACTTTTGTCAGTCGCAACCTCGAGCCCTATCGCGGCTATCACGTGTTCATGCGAGCGCTGCCCGCCATCTTGCAGGCCCGGCCGCAATGCCAGGTGCTGATCGTTGGGGCCGACGGCGCCAGCTACGGGCCCAAGCTGCCGGCGCCGCAGACATATCGCCAGAAATACCTGGACGAAGTCGCCGACAACATCGATCTGTCGCGCGTTCACTTCACCGGCCATCTGCCGTTCAGCGACTATGTCAAGGTGCTGCAGGTGTCGCGCCTTCACGTCTACCTGACCTACCCGTTCATCCTGTCCTGGTCCATGATGGAAGCGATGTCCGCGGGTTGCCTGGTGCTGGCTTCGGCCACGCAGCCAGTGGAAGAAGTGCTGACCGAAGGCGAAAACGGCTTGCTGTTTCCCTTCCTCAGTCACGATGCGCTGGCACGACGTGCAATCGAGGCACTATCCAATCCCGGCGACTATGCCGCTCTGCGCCAGCAGGCCCGCCAGACGATTGTGCGCAAGTATGATTTCGAGACGGTTTCCCTGCCTGCGTACCTTCGAATGTTGAAAGTCTGATCATGTCTCCAGCTCCGGCTAGTTCCACCGCTGCCATTGCCAAGATCTTGAACGAAGCCGCGGCCAGGCTCGAGCGATTTGACTTCGGTTCGGCCTTGCAGCTGTACCAGCAGGTCCTCGCTGCACAACCTGGCAACGCCGCTGCCGCGATGGGCATGGCGATGGCATTCAACCGCACGGGCAAGCCTGCCGACGCCCTGCAGCTGCTGCAGAAAGTATGGAAGTCGGTGGCCACCGCCAAGCCCAAGCCCGGCCCGCAGCAGCAGGCTTCGGTGTTGGCGCAACTAGGCCTGGCGCAGCAGCTGCTGGGCAAGCTGGGCGAGGCATTGGAGTCGTACCGGCAGGCGGCGCGCCTGGTGCAATCGGACGACCTCGCCCGCCGCATCAAGCAGCTGGAGCCGCTGGTCAGCAGCCCGTTGCCGGTCCAGCAGCTGATCATCCAGGCCCGCGCGCTGCATGGCCAGCTCCAGTTGCAGGAGGCAGCGAAGACTTTCCGGGCCGCGCTGCAACTGCAACAAGACAGCGCCGAGGCCCTGCATGGCCTGGCATTGGTGCTGCGCGACTTGAAGACGCCAGACGAGGCCTTGCCGCTCTTGCAGCGGGCGATCATTTTGTCGCCGGAGCGGCCCGATTTTTTCAACGACCTCGGGCTGGTGTTTCAGGACCGGTCCGATTTCGCCAAGGCGGTGAGCTTTCACCGGCGGGCCGTCAAGATCGATCCAGGCTTCGTGTTCGCCTACATCAACCTGGGCGTCGCCCATAAGCGCCTGGGCCAGCTGGAGGATAGCGTAGCGGCCTATCAAAAGGCGCTGCAGCTCAATCCGCACTCGGCCGAGGCACACAACAACCTGGGCAACCTGCTGCGGTCCATGGGCCAGCTCAAACTGGCGAAGACGCATCTCGAAAAAGCGCTCGCGCTGCGGCCGGGCTACACGGATGCACAGGCCAACCTCGCAATGGTGGTACGCGGCCTCGCGCAGGAAAAAGCCGAGAAGAAATCCGGTGGCGCTGCGAAGGTCGCCGACACCAAGGCGGCTCCAGCCAAGAAAGCAGCAGTGGCCAGGCAAGCGCCGCCTGCGAAAAAGGCTATCAAGAAGACTCCAGCGCGACGGTCCAAAGGCAATAGCGCGAAATAAGTCCGTCGATGTCCATTCTTTTAACCGGTGGAACCGGCTACATCGGCAGTCATACCGCGGCGGTCCTGGTACAGGCTGGCCACGAAGTGGTGCTGCTCGATAACCTCAGCAATAGCCGGCGCGGCGTTGTCGATCGGCTGCGGCAGATCACCGGCCGCACGCTGCCGTTTGTCCATGCCGATGTGCGCGACCGCGCACGAGTCGCGCAGGTGCTGCGCGACCACAGCTGCACCGCGGTGATTCACTTTGCCGGCCTGAAGGCCGTGGGCGAGTCGATGCAGCAGCCGCTTGAATATTTCGACAACAACGTGGGTGGAGCGCTGGCCCTGTTGCACGCTATGCGGGACGTGGGCGTCGCAACCATCGTCTTCAGTTCCAGTGCGACGGTGTATGGCGAACCGCAATACTTGCCGCTGGACGAAGTCCATCCTACGTCGGCGGCGAACCCGTACGGCCGCACCAAGCTGCACATCGAGGAGATCCTCGCGGACCTGTGCCGCGCGGACCCCGCCTGGCGCGTGGCGTGCCTGCGCTACTTCAATCCAGCGGGGGCACATGACTCGGGCCTGATCGGCGAAGACCCCAACGGTATTCCGAACAACTTGATGCCCTACATCGCCAAGGTTGCGAGTGGCGTGCTGCCCAGCCTGGGCGT
>DATNCB010000435.1:0-14867 GCA_035571715.1 Ramlibacter sp. | reverse complement strand
GCGCCTTCCACCTTGGCGATCTTCGGCCGCCCGGTGAAAGCACGCGCCGCCTTCAACGCACTCATCACGGCCTCGGTGCCGGAATTGACGAAACGGATCTTGTCGAAGGCGGGCGAGCGCGAGCACATGTACTCGGCGAACAGGACCTCGGCCTCGGTCGCGAGCGAAAACGCCGTGCCCCTGGCGAGCTGGTCGGTGACCGCCGCGACGATCGCCGGGTGGGCATGGCCGTGGATCTGCGAAGTCATGTTGTTGGAAAAATCGATGCGCCGCACGCCCTCGATATCCGTGACGTAGCAGCCCTCGCCGCGCGCCACGTAGATCGGGTGCGGGCGGCGCAACACTGCATTGCGGCTGACCCCGCCCGGCATCACCTTGCGGGCGCGTGCGAACAGGGCCTCGCTTGCGGATACGGCGGCTTCGGTCATGACGACAGCAGAATTCATCTCACACCTCTTTTCTTTGCCAAAGCCGGCGGGGCGATCAAAACCGCGCCGGTCCTCTCCTGCACGTATTCGAAGCTGACTCCGGGAGCCAGTTCGCGCACCGCCAGCCCGTCGGCCGTGACGTCGATCACCGCCAGGTCGGTGTAGATCCGGTCCACCACGGCTTTTCCGGTCAGCGGATAACTACATTCGCGAACGATCTTCGGCTCCCCTTCCTTCGTGGTGTGCTGGGTGATGACGTAGATCGTCTTCACGCCCGCGACCAGGTCCATGGCGCCGCCCACCGCGGGGGCGGCATCGTTGGCGCCGGTCGACCAGTTCGCCAGATCCCCGTTCTCGGCAACCTGCATCGCACCGAGCACGCAGACGTCGATGTGCCCGCCGCGGATCATGGCGAAGCTGTCGCCATGGTGGAAATAGGCGGCGCCCGGGATCGCCGTGACGGGCTTCTTGCCGGCATTGATCAACTCGGGGTCTTCAGCGCCGGCCGCCGGTGCGGGCCCCATGCCGAGCAAGCCGTTCTCGGTGTGATAGATCACCTCCCGGTCGGCAGGCACGAACTGGGCGACGAGCTCGGGAATGCCGACGCCCAGATTGACATAGGCGCCGTCGGCAATGTCCAGGGCCACGAGCCGCGCCATTTCATCACGTGACCATCCTGTGGGTTTCTCAGTGCTCATGGATAGTGCCGTCCTTCCTTGACAAGCTGAGATTCGTGAGCGGGGTTGGCTACCGTCACCACGCGGCTGACAAAAATGCCGGGTGTGACGACGGCTTCCGGATCGATCGCGCCGGCCTCCACCGTTTCCCTGACCTGCACGATGGCGATCTTCGCGGCCGTGCACATCACGGGCCCGAAGTTGCGGGCGGTCTTGTTGTAGACCAGGTTGCCGTAGCGATCGGCCTTGTGCGCCTTGACCAGCGCGAAGTCGGCGGTAATGCCCCACTCCATCACGTAGTCCGCATTGCCGAATCGGCGCATCTCCTTGCCGTTGGCCAGCGGCGTGCCGACCGAAGCCGGAGTGAAGAAAGCCGGAATCCCGGCCCCGCCGGCGCGGATGCGTTCGGCCAGCGTTCCCTGCGGGACCAGCTCCAGCTCGATCTTGCCTTGGCTGTAGAGCTTCGGAAAAACGGTGGAACCCGCCGTGCGCGGAAACGAGCAGATCATCTTTGCCACCTGGCCGTTCTCGATCAGCGCGGCCAGGCCCACGTGGCCGCTGCCCGTGTTGTTGCTCACCACGATCAGGTTGCGCGTACCACGGTCGATCAGCGCGTGGATCAGCTCGATCGGGCTGCCGGCCTCGCCGAAGCCGCCGATCATGACGGTTGCGCCGTCGACGATGTCGGCGACCGCTGCCGCAGCCGAAGCTACTCGTTTGTCTATCATGGTTTCAGGCCGATTTTTTTCCGAGCGAATCGTGCAGGGTGTTCTCGATCTGCCGCAGCTCGTCGCGATAGAAGAACTCCTTGCCATCGAGCGGCTGGAGCCGGTCGACCGTGTTCTGCTTCTCGTCGTACCTGGCGAGGAACACCTTGTCCATCCACTCCATGTTGCGCGCCTCGGTGAACTTGAGCGCGAACAGCTTTTCGCCGTTCACATCGGCCGTGCCGATGATGGAAATCTTGCCTGCCGACGAGGTCATGGAAATGTGCCGCGACGGACGGTTGATCGACGACAGCGACCGGTAGACCTTGCTGAACACCTTCTCCACGGCGGCCAGCGGCGCGGTGAAGTAGTGGTGTTCGCCGGTCGGCCGGGCGAAGTACATGGAGTGGAAGCCGATCTTCATCGTCGCGAAGATCAGGGCCAGGTCGATCCAGTTCTGCGCGGAGCGGTCGACGTCCACTTCACCGCGTTCGTCGGCGAACAGGCTGATGTGCTTCATGATGGGACTCTGGCTGCGCACCATGACGCCATGAGCCTGCAGCCGGCGGATCGCCGCGATGGTGCTGATGTTGAGCAGCTCCTTGGGCGTGGAGAAATGCGCCATCCAGGTCAGCTGGATGCCGTGCTCGCTGCAGCGGTCGAACAGCTCCAGCATCCGGTCGTATTTCGAGCTGAGGATCATCTCCGGCTGGAAAGTGAGCGATCGGCTGGCGAGCCGCACGGTGCGCACATGCATCAGCGCCGGATCGTCGAACAGCGGCTGCAGGTACTGCTCCAGCCGGGTCACGGGCATATAGCCGCCGTCGCCGCCGGTGATCAGCAGGTCGGTGACTTCGGCGTGCAGCCGCAGGTAGTCGTGGATCTGGCGGATGTCCTCCTGGATGAACATGTCCTCGCCGCCGCGCACCTGGGCGTGGCGGAAACAGTAGGTGCAGAAGGAGAAGCAGGTCTGCGTGGTCTTGTCGAACACCAGCTGGCACTGCGGATACTTGTGCTGGCTGCCTTCCAGGACCTCGACACCGCCGTCGGCGTTCTCGAACCAGGGCTTGTTCAGATGCTGGTTGCCGTCGTGCGGATTGGTGCGGTGGAGGTAAGCCTCGACGATTTCGCCGCGCTCCACGGCCGTGCTGGCGTTCGTGTAGGCCCCTATGACTTCCTTGTCGTCGATCATGCCGGGCTGCGGGAACACCAGCTGGTAGATCGAGTCGTTCCCGTAGTTGTCCCAGTCGATGCAATTGAGCGTGTGCTTCGTCGCCAGGAATCGGTAGACCTCGACGAACAGTTCGCGCTCGGGCAGGAAGCCGATATCGATGCCATTGGCCTTGAGGGTCGCAACGACCGCCCGGAAGCCCTTCAGGCCCGTGTAGTTGTCGCGGCCCTCGAACAAAAACTTGCGCGTGTGCTGCAGCCGCGAGTGTTGCGGATATTGCGCATGCAGGCGGTTGAGCAGGCCCAGGGGCAGCAGCCGCTCGCGCTCGACGTTGGCGCGAATGTCCTGAGGATACTGGTGCAGTTCCATCATCCGCTGCACGTCGGCATTTCCGATCGCAGACAGCGCGGTTGTCTTTTCGGCCGGCGCGTCGCCGTCCGGGCGACCGAGCGCTTCTTCAGGTGTTCTGGCATTCATAGCAGTTCCTCGTTGTGACCATGTTCGCTTGGGATACTAGAGGGGGCGATACACCGGCACAAACGATGGATATTCGTGTTGTCAGTACCGTTGCTCATGAAGCTGTCGAACCGTATCCGGGCCCACATAAAACAATGCCGCTTCGCGCGTGGCGAAGCGGCATCGTTTCAATTTCTTACCGCGACGTGATCGTCGCTTGCGCGCTCAGTTCAGCGTGATCTTGGCCTTGGTGATCACGTCGCCCCAGTGCTTGCGTGCGTTGAGCAGCCAGGCGCTGGACGCTTCCGGCGACGCAAGGTTGGTCGGCGCGTAATCGGCGATGCGATTCAGTTCTTTCACTTCCGGCGTGTCCATTGCCAGCGCCACTTCCTTAGCGAGGAGTTGGACGATCTCTTTCGGCGTGCCGGCGGGCGCCGCCAGCACATAGGCGAAGCTCGCATTGAAGTTGGGGTAGCCTGATTCGCCAACCGTGGGAAGTTCCGGCGCGGCCGGTGAGCGAGCTCCGCCCGACACGGCGAGAGCGCGCAACTTGCCCGCCTTCGAATTCGGCAGAATGCCGCTTCCGACGGCGAACACCGAATCGACCTGGCCGCCCATGACGTCGATCACCGACTGGCCAGTGCCCTTGTAGGGCACGTGGACCATCTCGAGGCCGGCGGTGGTCAGGAACGCCGCCATCGTCAGGTGGCTCGGCGAGCCGTTGCCGCCCGAGGCGTAGCTCATTTTCCCCGCCTTGGCCAAATTGACGAACTCCTTCAGGTTGGTCGCCTTGATCGCCGGATTCACGGCCAGCACCTGACTGTAGGTCACCGGCACCGAGATGAAGGCGAAGTCCTTGACCGGGTCGAACGGCATCTTTTCATAGAGCGCCGGATTGACCGTGAACGTGGTGTCCAGCGCGAACAACAGCGTGTAGCCGTCGGCCGGGGCCTTGGCGACGATGTCGGCGCCGACGTTGCCGCCCGCGCCTGCCTTGTTATCGACGAAAAACGTCTGCTTCAGGTGCTTCTGGACCTGGGTGAGGACAGCGCGTGCAAACGCATCGAGCGGTCCGGGCACCGTGGTAACCACCACTCGAACCGGCTTGTCCGGGTAGCCCCCCTGCGCCAGGGCGCCGGCGGCAGCCAGCGACAGCGCGGCGATGGCGCCCAGTTTGTTGATCAATTTCACTTCGTCTCCTCGAGAGATTGCGGCCTCAGGGCCGGGGGTTGGAGGTATCCCAGGAAGGTTCCTGAGTGCCAGTTTGCTCGAATTGGAATGGTTTGGTTTTGGTTTCGGATCGTAGAGGGCGCGGAAAACCGGCACAAACGACCGATATTCCTGTTGTCATGCCCGTTGCTCATGCGACGTGCGGCTGGCGCTGTCCTTCCCCGACCGATTCCAGCAGCCACGCGCGGAACTTCTGCAGCGACGACAGGCCGGCCTTGCGTTCCGGATACACAAGATAATAGCCATTGTCGCTGGTCGCCTTCGGGCCAAACGGGATGACGAGCTTGCCGGAGGCCAACTCGTCGAGGATCAGAAACTTCGGCAGGACCGCCACACCGAGTCCGGCCACCGCCGCCTGCGTCACCATGGAGAAGTGGTCGAAGTGCGGTCCCCGCGCCCAGTCGAGCCCTTCGAGTGCAGCAGTCTCAGCCCACTCCTTCCAGGCATGCGGGCGGGTTGTCAGGTGCAGCAGGGAAAGATCCAACAGATTCGACGGGGCCAGCAGCGTGGTGGCGGCCAGTTCCTCGTTGCATACGACCACCATCTCCTCGCTCATCAGGTAATCGCAGGTCGCACCGGCCCAGTTCGGGCTGCCGTAGTGGATGGCGGCGTCGAGCATGGTTTCGCTGAAGTCGAACGGCACCAGACGGGTGGCCAGGTTGATCGTGATTCCGGGATGCGATTTTGCGAACTCGCCCAGCCGCGGAATCAGCCATTTCGTGGCGAACGAGGGCACGACCCCCAGATCCAGATTGCTGCGGTCGCTCTGGCACGACATCAGCTCGATCACGGCCGCTTCGATTCCATTCAGGGCCGGGGATATCCGCTCCTGGAAGCTCTTGCCCGCCGCGGTCAGTTCGAGACGCTTGTTGATCCGCTTGAACAGTTCAGTGCGCAGCATCTCCTCCAGCGCAATGACCTGCTTGCTGATCGCGCTCTGGGTCAGGCACAGGTCCTGCGCGGCGAGCGTGAAACTCAGCCGCTTCGCCGACGCCTCGAAGGCCTGCAGCATCATGGTGGAGGGGAGATAGCGCCGCACTCGCTTTACTTCTTGATGTCGGCCTGGGCGAGCACTTCCATGCCCTGCGGGGCGAGTAGCTCGCGCAGCGCTTGCAAGCCGGCGACTCCGCAGGCTGTGTCCTGTTCGCCGTTGCCGCCACTCAGCCCGATACCGCCGACCACTTCGCCATCGACAACGATCGGATAGCCGCCGACGAAAGCGGCGAAGCGGCCCTCGAAACTCCACTGGATTCCGAACGCCTCGTTTCCCGGCAGGCCGGGCCCATTCGGCTCTTGATTGAACAGATGGGTCGAGCGCTTGTGGCCGCTGGCCGTGAACGCCTTGTTCCAAGCGATCTGCGGCCCCGTGATCCGGGCGCCGTCCATGCGCTCGAGAACCAGCGGATAGCCGCCGTCGTCGACGACGCAAACCGTTTCCAGCACGCCGATGGCCTCGGCCTTCTGGATGGCGGCATTCACGATATGGCGAGCTTCCTTGAGCTCCAGCTTGAGGGCTTTCTTCACTGTCTCGTTCCTATGTTGATGATACCGGCGGCCGCTAGCAGCCCCGGTAGACCGTCTTGGTCTGGGTATAGAACTCCAGGCCGGTGCGACCCGATTCGCGGAATGTGGAGGTGCTCGACCACTTGAGGCCGCCGAACGGCGCGTTGATCAGGTTGCCGGTGGTGGTTCGGTTGATTTTCACCGTACCCGACTGGATGTCGTTCGCGAAATCGTGCATGTAGCGCGGATTGCGGGTGGCGATGGCCGCCGAAAGGCCGTACGGCGTATCGTTGGCCTTCGCGATCGCGTCCTGGTAGCCGTCCACGTCGATGATGGCCAACACCGGGCCGAAGATCTCTTCCTGGGCGATGCGCATCGACTGATCCACATCGGCGAAGACTGCCGGCGACACGTAGTAGCCGTGGTCGTAGCCTTCCCCTGTCAAGCGGACTCCGCCGACGAGGTGCGTCGCCTCCTTGCGGCCGATCTCCACGTAGGAGAGCACGGTTTCGAGCTGTTTGGCCGTCGCCAACGGTCCGACATCCATTCCCGCAACGGTGCCGCTGCCGATCTTGAGCGCCTTGACGCGCGCCACGAGCTTCTCGATGAACGAGTCGCGAACCTGCTTCACAACCAGGATGCGGCTGGTGCCGGTGCAGGCCTGGCCGGTGAGCGAAAGGCCGCCCTTGATCGCCAGATCGACGGCTTTGTCGAGATCGGCGTCCTCCATGACGATCAGCGGATTCTTCCCGCCCAGTTCCATCTGCGTGCGCGTCGTCAGCGGCACCTTCTCGTGGATGTGCCTGCCGGCCGCCGTCGATCCCGTGAACGAGACCGCCCGGACGTGGGGCGATTCAGTGATGACGGCGCCGACCTGGGCCGCGCTTCCCGTGATGAAGTTGAGCACGCCCTTCGGCAGGCCGGAACGAACCAGGGCCTCGGCCAGGCGGTAGCCGCTCAGGGGCGCGTCCGATGACGGTTTGAAGACGACTGTATTTCCGGTGATGAGAGCCGGCGCGATCTTGCGCGCCGGAATCGAAACCGGAAAGTTCCATGGCGAGATGACCGTGACCACGCCGAGCGGCTCGCGCTGCGTGTACACCAGCATGTCGGGATCGTCGTTGGGGAAGGTTTCGCCGGTGAACGACTGGCCTTCGATCGCGTAAAAGCGCAAGGTCTGCGCCGATCGCAGGAATTCGTCCTTCGCCAGGTTGAGCGGCTTGCCTTCCTCACGGGTCAGTTCGAGCGCGAACGCCTCGGCATTGGCTTCGATGTGGTCGGCCGCATCCAGCAGCACCTTGGCGCGTTTGGAAATCGGCGTGCCGCGCCAGCCGGCGAAGGCGGCCGCGGCGGCATCGACCGCCGCCTGGGCGTCCTCGCTGGAAGACGCCTGAAAGCGGCCGACGATGTCGCGTGTATCGGCCGGGTTGACGTCGTCGAACGTCTTGCGGCCGATCGCCGCCGTCCATTCGCCGCCGATGTGATTGCGAAACTCCTCGACCCGGTCGTTTGCCATAATTTTCGAATGTTTTCGGTGCATCAGGCCTGCAGGAGCGACTGCTCATTGGCCGGCACGCCGGTTTCGACCCGCAGCAGTTCGTCGAGCGGCAATTCGGCAGCCACGTAGTCGTGGTAGAGCGCAGTGGTGTACAGCAGCCGCATCTGGGCGCCGACCTCGCAGATCTTGAGGCAGCGCTGCTGCAGTTCCACGGTGGTGGCGTGCTCCAGCACGATCTGATAGCCGCGCTCGCCGTGGATCTCGTCCGAGACGATGTGCAGATCGAAGAACTCGACTTCCTCGTCGGTGAACTTGTACTTGTCGCGCAGCGTCGGCGTCTGCTTGCGGTAGATCGAGGGCACCTGCGATTCCAGGCCGACCACCAGGCCGGCAACGGCCACGATCGGGTCCTCGCGCATTGCCACCGCGTAGCACCAGCTTTGCAGGCCGCGCGTCGTGGGTGACATATTGTCGGGGTCGATCACGCGCTCGCGCGTGGTGCCGCAGGCCTCCGCGAAGCGGATCAGCAGGTCGGTGTGGCGGTCGCCGCCGATCTCTTCCTCGTACATGTTGGACAGCAGGAAATCCTTGGCCTCGGTGTACTGGTCGGGCGTGCGGGCGTAGATGTAGGCCAGGTAGTCGGCGAACGGGCCGACATAGTGGTAATGGTTTTCGGCCCAGCGAGCCAGGTGCGCGCGGCTGAGCTTTCCGCTGGCCCAGGCAATGCTGAACGGGGCTTTGTTCGCGCTCTTGCCTTTGATGGCGTTTTCGAGCGCGGTGCGGAATTGGTCTTTGTTCATCAGATCGGGCATTTCTGGGCTCCTGGGGTAGGTTGGACGAGAGGGTCGGTACTTGCTTGACCTATCTCAACTGCATGAAAGTATATTGTATACCGCGAACTGGGAAAGCCCGCTTTTTGGTAACAGCGTGAGTCGGCTTGCTGGCTTAAACGGCGCCCGAGGACGCCACGGCGGGCCGAGGAGCACCCGGCCGGGCCTTGGGCTGCCAGGACACGCTCACGTCTCCTTTGAGGAAGGTCTGGCATGCCATGCGGTAGCCATTCTCGAAATCTTCGGCCGACAAGTGCTTGCGCTCCTTCGGCTTGATCTCGTCCGTGTTCTCCAGTCCCGCTTCGATGCGGCATTTGCAGGTGCCGCACACGCCGCCGCCGCACTTGAACGGAATGCCGCCCTGCTCGCGCACCGAGACCCGAAGCAGGTTGGAGTTCACCGGCGCGACGGCGACTTTGCCCGCGTTGGTAACGAACGTGACGCTCACGAGACCGGTCGCAGCGGCCGCACCGGTGGGCGCATCCGCCACCTTTTCCAGTCTCGCATCGCTGGTCGAGAATTTCGCCAGATGCTGCAGCTCGGCGTGCGCGGCGCCGATGGTGTCGTACTTCTGGAGGAACTTCGACGGGATGTGATTGACGACGTGCGGCGGCTCGTCCTCGACGATCGTGATCCTGGGGCTGCCCTCGATCCTGGCAATGACGAACTGTGCCTTTTTCCGGCCGAACAGGATGTAGTCATACGCCTCGATCGCCGTCAGCCCCTCGCTGAGCTCCGTCTTGAACACGCCCGGCTTGGTGGTCAGGATCACATACATGTCTTGCTCTCCTCGCTCGCCGGAACCAGTGGGACGTCGTCCTGAGCCAGCTCGATGTCATGGGTGATCCAGAGCTGGCACATGAGCCTGTAGCCCTCACCAAGCTTTTCGCCTAGCAGCTTCTTTTCCTTCCAGTTCGGGGCGGGCAGGTGTTCGGCACCGCGCAGGATGCGGCTAGCGCACTTGGCGCATTTGCCCATTCCACATTGGAAGCGCAGGTTCGGAAAGGGGAACTGGCGGATCCCGGCGCGGACAACGAGATTGGAGTTCTCTTTCACCTCGCCCTCGTAGGCCTGGCCGTTCCGGTGCAATACAACGATGGGCATGTACCACTGCTCCTGGATGGGTTCGAGTTATCAGTATACAGTATCCCAAGAAGTTTGCAAGGATCAGGCGTGCGGTTTGATCGATGCCAATTTTCCGGGGTCAGGTTCGCTGATAGCGCTGCCAGGCAAGGCCGGCCAGAGCCACATCCTGCAGCCCGACGCCGACGGCCTTGTAGATAGTCACATCGTCGGCGGTGCGGCGGCCGACCGCCTGACCGGTGACGAGATCGGCAAGATCCACGATCTTCGCTGGCGGCAGCGACAGCGGATCGGCCAGCACGATGTCGCCAGCTTCAGTCGAAGTCTGCGGCTTCCAGTCGACGGCCACCACCGACGCCCGGGCCAGCGTGGCGTCGTCGAGCTCGCGGGTGCCGGGCAGGCTCGAGCCAACCGCGGCGATGAAGGTGCCCGGGCAGACCTGAGCGCCGGCAAAGAGCGGCGTGGTCGAACGCGAGGCCGTGACCACGATATCCGCGCCGTCCAGCGCCGCGGCAGCGCTACGCCGGCGCACCGCCACACCACAGGTCCGCGCGAGCTCCTGCGCAGCCTCATCAGTCGAGTGGCGATCCCACACCCGGATCTCTTCGAGCGGATAGGCCGATGCCATCTGCACGGCGTGCGCCCGTCCTTGCGTGCCGAGGCCAAACAGGGCCAGCCGGAGCGATTGGGGCCGCGCCAGGTAACGGCTCGCGATGACGGAGCAGGCCGCAGTCCTCAGGCGCGTGATTGCGGCCGCATCGAAGGAGGCCAGGGGGCGGCCATCGGCAGTCGAGAAGAGCAGGATCACGAAATTGAACTGCCCGTCGATCGTCGTGTACACCTTCGCGCCGGCGACACCCTGGTCCGGGATCACCGCACCCAGGGTCGAGAGCTTGACGCCGCCGGCCTGGGTGCGAATCCTGGGCTGCATGGCTGCCCTTCCTTCTCCAAAACTCCTGAAGGCGTCGGTCAGGACCTGCTGCGCGTCTGGCGCGTCGAGCAATGCCTCGACCATCTCATCGGTAATGTGTTTCATGAGCTCAAAATCCTTTCGCCAAGCCGTCCTTGCGGCGGTCCGAGCCGCCGACGAGGGCGCCGTCGGCCGCTCGCATCACCACCTGCGCGCCCCCGAAATCGCTTCTGCCAGCCAATTCGCCGGTACCTTTCGGGTCCGTGTAGCCGGCGGCGCGCAATCTATCGGCGATGGCGCGCGGCATGCCCGCCTCGATGGCCAGGCAGGCACCCGGCTCGAGCCGCCAGCGCGGCGCCTCGATGGCCGCTTGCAGCGGCGTCTGCCACGCGGCCAGCCGCAGCAGCAACTGCACATGGCCTTGCGGCTGCATCGCGCCGCCGACGACTCCCAGGCCCGCATGGAATCTGCCGCCGCTTGTGACCGCCGCCGGAATGACGGTGTGATAGGGCCGCTTGGACGGTGCCACTCCATTGATGTGCCCCGGCTGCGCAAAGCCGGAACCGCGGTTCTGCAACACGAATCCGCAGCCCGGCACCGCGATCCCCGAACCGAAGCGCTTGAACACGCTGGTCATCAGCGTGACCGCCAGTCCGTCGGCATCGACCACGACCGTGCAAACGGTGTTTCCCGCCGGGTCGGCCACGGTCGCCTTGGCTTTCGCCATCGAGCGTTCCATCGCACGAACGACCGCCAGGGTGGTGTCGGGATCGCCCGGGTCCAGGTCCTTGCCTTCCAGTTCATCCAAGGTGTCGAGCACCGCGACGCCATGCGTGTTGGGCGGACATTCGAGCACGGTCCAGCCGCGGAACGTCGTGGACAGTGGCGTGGTGAAGTTCCCGCGATGCCGCATGAAGTCGCCGGCCGACAGCACGCCTCCTACAGTCTGGCTGGCATGCGCAGCCGCCTGAGCGGGCGGCCCCGAATAGAAAGCCTCGGGCCCATCGCGCGCCACGGCGCCGAGAGTGGCGGCAAGCTGCGGATTGGCAAAATGTTCTCCGGCCCGTGGCGGGCGGCCAGCCCGGTACAAGGCTGCGCAAACCGGGTCCTTGTGCAGGATCGAATCGAACAGCGCCCATTCGCGCGCGGCGACCGGCGCCACGCCAAAGCCGTCGCGCGCGATCGACACTGCCGGTTCGAATAACCGCCGCCACGGCAACTTTCCATAGCGCTGGTGCAGGTCGCTCCAGCCCCGCACCACGCCCGGCGTGGTCACCGACAGCGGATGGCGCTCTGGGATCTTGTGGCCCGGGAAATCCTTGACCAAGTCCGCCGTCAATGCCATCGGAGAACGCCCGGTCCCGTTGTAGCTGGCCGCGACGCCGTCCGGCTGCACGGCCATCGCCAGCAGATCGCCTCCGATGCCGGTGGCCATCGGCTCGACCACCCCGAGCACGGCATCCGCGGCGATGGCCGCATCGACGGCGCTGCCGCCTTCGCGCAGCGCTTGAAGGGCGGCCTCCACCGCGAGCGGGTGCCCGGAGGCCACCATGCAACGTTCGCCAGTCACGCCGGCTCTTCCTTAGGCTTGGCTCGCATGCTGGAAGCTGAAACCATCGGTGTAGATGTGCTCCAGGTCGGCGCCATGGGCCAGGAAAGCCTGCTTGGCGTCACTGATCATGGCCGGCGACCCGCACATGTAGATCGAGTGTTCCGACAGGTCGCCGACGTCGGCCAGGACGGCGTCCTGCACATGGCCGCGCTTGCCCTGCCATTGACTGGACGCGCGCGACAGGACGGGCACGTACTGGAATTCGTACAGGCGCGGCGTCCAGCGCCGGATCTCCTGGTCGAGGTACAAGCCGGCCTCGCTGCGCATCCCCCAGTACAGCCACACCGGAGGGCAGTCGGGATCGTCCAGCAACGACTCGAGGATGCTCTTGATCGGCGCCAGGCCGGTGCCCGTCGCCATCATCACCATCGGCCGGTAATCTTCCGTGTGGTAGCGGAACGCGCCCAGCGGCAGCTCCACTTCCAGCAAGTCGCCGGCGCCCAGCCGGTCCAGATGCGCATCGGTGAAGCGGCCGCCGGGGATGCGGCGAACGTGGAAGTCGACCCGGCTCGCATTCGGCAGCGATGCCATGGAGAAACTGCGATGCGTTCCGTCGCCCAGATGGACGTTCATGTACTGTCCCGGCAGGTAGACGAACGAGGGAAGCTCGGGCAACTCCAGGTGCAGATTCGCCACTTCCGGCGTCAACCAGCGCACTTCCTTGACTACTGCGGTACAGCGCTGCGGCTCGCAAACGCCCTCGGGTGCCGGCTCCGCGCTGATCACGAGGTCGCTTTGCGGGCGGGCCTGGCATGCCAGCGCATAGCCCTGCTCCGCCTCTTCGGGCGTCAGCGCCATGGGAAACTGTTCGTAGCCCACGGCTCCCTCGACCAGCTTCACGCGGCAAGTGCCGCAGCCGCCGAATGTGCATTCGTGCGCCAGCTTCACGTCCTGGCGCAGCGCCGCTTCGAGGACGGACTCGTTCGCGTTGACCTGGAACGACTGCGACGTCTGCAGAACGACGACCTGGTACACCATCGGTTAATTCCTTGCGTAAGATCAAATGGCTGGGCTGATAGTATATTGTATACTGCCGCTTAGGAGCCGACATGACTGCTGAGGCACGGGTGGAAAACATAGGCGCGGCGCATTCACCGCTGGCCAAGCTGGTGGTGGATTCGATCCGCAATCGGATCCTCACCGGAAAGTACGCGCCCGGCGAGCGCTTGGTGGAAGCGCATCTTTCGGCTGAACTCGGAGTCTCGCGTATGCCTGTGCGAGAGGCCTTGCGCCTGCTCGCCGCGGATGGATTCGTCACCATCGAGCCGCGACGCGGCGCATCCGTCCCCGTCTATACCCCGGAGCAAATCCGCGAGTTCGTCGAAGTTCGGGCCACGCTCGAAGGCTTGAACGCGAAGCTGGCGGCCACGCGCCATGAGCCGGAAACGATCAAGAAGCTCGAGCAGATCCTGGCCGCCGGATCCAAGATCGCCGAGAAAGCCGACTGGGCCCAACTTCATGAGGCCAACAACAATTTTCACGAAGCGCTCGCCGACGTCGCCGCGAACTCGACATTGAGAGATATGGTCCGCTCCCTGCGTGAGCGCACCGCGGTGATCTTTGCGCCCCACAGCCACAAGCGGGCGAAACAGAACTGGGAAGAGCACGCCGCCATCGTGCGCGCGGTTGTTGCCGGCGATGGCGAGCTGGCCAGCCTGCTGGCGGCCCGGCACGTCTACAACGCATCCGAGGCCATTGCCCAGCAGCAAGCCACCGCTGACAACCCTGCTTCGGCCAACGATATTCCGAGCAAAACGGGCACCTGATCAGACCCACCTCGATGCGACAATAGCTCGCATGAGCACCGTCTGGACCAACAGCGAAGTCGTCCCCATCGCCAGGCAACGCAGGACCGAGCGCGAGGCGCACAAACTCGAAAAGCGCCTGTGCCGCCTGGCGGGCCAGGCCATCGGCGACTACAACATGATCGAGCCGGGCGACAAGGTCATGGTCTGCCTGTCCGGCGGCAAGGATAGCTATGGACTGCTGGACATCCTGTTGAAGTTGCAGCGGCGCGCGCCTGTCAGTTTCGACCTGATCGCCGTCAACCTCGACCAGAAGCAGCCCGGCTTCCCGGCGCATGTCTTGCCCGAATACCTGACGCGCAACGGCGTTCCCTTCCGTATCGAGAACCAGGACACGTACTCGGTGGTCAAGGAGAAGATCCCGCAGGGCAAGACCATGTGCAGCCTGTGCTCGCGGCTGCGCCGCGGCATCCTGTACCGGGTGGCCGGCGAGGTGGGCGCCACCAAGATTGCGCTGGGGCATCACCGCGACGACATGCTGCAGACTTTCTTTCTCAACATGTTCTTCGGCGGCAAATTGAAGGGCATGCCGCCCAAGCTGGTGAGCGACGACGGTCGGCACATCGTGATCCGCCCGCTGGCCTACGTGCCCGAAGATGACCTCGCCGATTGGGCCGAACACCGGCAGTTCCCGATCATCCCGTGCACCTTGTGCGGCAGCCAGGAGACCCTGCAGCGCAAGCAGGTAGCCCAGATGCTGCGCGAATGGGACCGCAAGTATCCCGGCCGCGTGGACACGATGTTCACCGCGTTACAAAACCTCGTGCCCTCACACCTGGCCGATGGAACACGTTACGACTTCAAGGGTCTTACTGTTACTGGCGTGCCCAGTGAAAACGGTGACACGGCCTTCGATCCGCCGGAGTTTCCCGATGCCCGCTTTCTGCCGGGTATCCAGCTGATCAAGACCTGAGGCGGGCTGCACCCGCGGGGGGTTCGCATGGAGTTCTCGAGAAC
>DATNCB010000434.1:0-2015 GCA_035571715.1 Ramlibacter sp. | reverse complement strand
TCGATCGATGCCCCCGATGAAGCCAAGGCGCGGCAGATGTTCTCCGCCCTGTCCGAAGGCGGGCAGGTGCAGATGCCGCTGGGCAAGACGTTCTATTCGCCGTGCTTCGGGATGGTGGCGGACCGCTTCGGCGTCTCGTGGATGGTGATCGTGCAGGCTTGAAGGATTTCAGTCCAGGGTCTTGCGGTAGACCGCGAGGCCCAGGGCAATCGCGGCGGCCAGGAAGGCGAGGATTGGCCAGACATCGGGCCACAGATCGGCCACGCCGCTGCCCTTGAGCATGATGCCGCGCACCAGCCGCAGGAAATGGGTGAGCGGCAGCACGTTGCCGACCCACTGGGCCCAAACCGGCATGCCGCGAAACGGGAACATGAAGCCTGACAGCAGGATCGAGGGCAGGAAGAAAAAGAAGGTCATCTGCATGGCCTGCAGCTGGTTGCGCGCCATCGATGAAAAGGTGATGCCCAGCGCCAGGTTGGCAGCGATGAAGACCAGCACCGCCAGATAGAGCAGGGCGACGCTGCCGACCAAAGGCACATCGAACAGCAGCAGCGCCGCGAGCAGCAATAGCGTCACCTGAATCAGGCCGATCAGGATGTAGGGGACGATCTTGCCCGTCATCACCTCGATCGGCAGGGCCGGCGTGGCCAGCAGGTTTTCGAAGGTGCCGCGTTCGCGCTCGCGCGTCATCGCCAGGCCCGTCATCAGGATCATCGTCATCGTGAGAATGGTGCCCAGCAGGCCGGGGACGATGTTGTAGGCGGTGACTCCCTCCGGGTTGTAGCGGCGGTGCACGCGCACGTCGACCGGGTCGGCGTCGGGGTAGAGCCGCGCGAGCGGGCCGACGAGGTCGTGCGACAGCGACGTGCGCACCGCACCTTGCAATGCCGCGATTGCGTTGCCGGTGGCGCTCGGGTCGGTCGCATCGGCTTCGATCAGCAGCACCGGTTTTTCGCCGCGCACCAGGGCGCGGCCGAACTGGGCCGGCACCGTGACGACGAACTGCACCGCGCCCTGCGCGATCAGCGCGTCGGCCTGCGCCTCCGTGGCGACCTCGTGGTCGACGCGGAAGTAGCCACTGTTGCGCAGGCCCTGCACGACGCTGCGGGCATAGGCGCTGTGGTCGGCATCCAGCACCGCGGTGGGCAACTCCTTCGGGTCCGCGTTGATCGCGAAGCCGAACAGGATGAGCTGCAGGATCGGGATGCCCACCACCATGCCGAAGGTCAGGCGGTCGCGGCGCAGCTGGATGAACTCCTTGGTGATGATGCCCATCCAGCGCGACCAGGACATGGCTGCGAACTTCATGCCGGCGCACCGTTCCCGTTTTGCATCAGGCTGATGAAGACATCTTCGAGGCCGGGCTCGATGCGCTCCCAGTGCGACTTTCCTTCCGCCTCGATCCGCGATGCGGTGGCGGCCAGCGCGTCGGCGTCGCGGCCGACCACGTGCAGCGTGGTGCCGAACGCCGTCACCTGGCTCACGCCCGGTTCGGTGCGCAGTCGCTCGGCCAAGGCCTGCAAGTCGTTTCCGCTCACGTTGTAGCCGCTCAGGCGCTGCGCCGCCACGACTTCGGTCGCCGTCCCGCTGGCGAGCAACTGGCCTTCGGCGAGATAGGCGAGGCGGTGGCAGCGCTCGGCTTCGTCCATGTAGTGCGTGGACACGAGAACCGTGATGCCGTCGGCCGCGAGCTGGTGGATCTCGTCCCAGAAGTCGCGCCGCGCCTTCGGATCGACGCCGGCGGTGGGCTCGTCCAGCAGCAGCAGGAGCGGCTCGTGCAGCATGCAGGCAGCCAGCGACAGCCGCTGCTTCCATCCGCCCGACAGGTTGCCGGCGAGTTGCTGCTGGCGCTGCGCGAGGCCGAGCTTGTCGATCGCCTGATCCACTGCCTGCTTGCGATCGGCCATTCCGTACATCCGCGCGACGAAGTCCAGATTCTCGCGGATCGTCAAGTCTTCCCACAGCGAAAAGCGCTGCGTCATGTAGCCCACTTCGCGCTTGATGGCTGGCGTCTC
>DATNCB010000433.1:0-4440 GCA_035571715.1 Ramlibacter sp. | reverse complement strand
GCCGCACTTGCGCGCTCGCGATCGCGCGTCGTTGGTCAGCGCCAGGACACGGGCAGCGACACCGGCTGCGGCCGATTGCGGCGGCGGCGCGAAGGGCTCAGCCAGGACCAGCCAGCTGGAGGCGCCTTGCCGGTAGAAGCCGACGTCGGTCAGCTTGGGGTCGCTCAACGCCTTGCAATAGTTCCCGGCCATCGTCCTGGCCAGCCCTGCCGGCGATCCGTCGCCGCTCATGTTCATCATGAACAAGCGGGTCGAGCGATAACCGGCTGCCTTCGTCGCTGCATCGGCCGATTCTCCGTGCGCGATGCCTTGCGCCGCCTGGTCCAACCGGTCGACCCGGCGCAGACGGGAATCGGCCACGGGTTGACCCCCACATCCGCGCGTGCGCGCGGCCGACAACGCGGCGATGAGTTCCTCGGACGGCTGCGCTCGTGCTGGTTGTGCGGGGGCGCCGGCTGCGAGCCAGGCACCCAGGACTACACCGGGCATGGAGAGCACCGGGCGCGAACGAAATTTCGTCGTGCCCTCCATTGCTTGCCCGGTCTCGCTGCGGCAGCGCCTGGATCAAGTGCTGCGCGAGCGACGCGATTTCGCCTTCGCGCGGCTGCCGGCGCGGCGGCGCTTGGGTTCGGCGGAGGCGAAGGCGTGTTCCATCGACCCGCTTTCGGCACGAGCGTCGCGGCGGGAACCATGCTGGCGCGAGCCGCTTGCCGAGTGCGACACTCTGGCCGGTGTGTCGGGGCCGGAAATGGGCAAGAAGGCCTTCATGGCGCCGAGCGCATCGTCGCGGCTCTTCAGGCCCTCGCCCAGGCCGCGGGCGGCCAACGAAGCAAACGTGCCGAGCGTGGACATCCACTGCGTCCAGCCCTGCATCCAGCCCTGCATCATCAAGTCGAGGGCGGAGCGCTGCAGATCGGCGGACAGAGCGACGCCGGGGATGGCGAAATCGGATTGACGCGACACCGCGGAGCTCGAGGCCGCGTCTTGGACCGGCTCCAGGCTTGCGCCGGCGCGGGTCAGCCGGTCGACGCTCTCGCTGATGTTCTGGGACGAGGACACGGTCATGTCCAACGCGCGCAGGCCCAGATCTGACCACACCATCATGGGATTCAAAAGATTGGAAGCATTGAGTTCGTACGCCATTGGGCATTCCCGTTTCAATAAAGGTTGCGGCAAGCACTCAATATGGCAGCAAGCTCACTGACCGTTGCAGCAGGACGTAAATGAGCTTCCCGTTTGCTTCGCCGTCCAGCCTGCGCGACTCGGACCCGGCAGCGGGCTCGCCGTGCCGCAGCCGGCGCGATTGGCTCGCATGCCACGCCTTGCGATTCGGCTCATGTTGCAAGTCGGTGCGAACTTGTGATCGAGCTTTCTGCCGCGGCACCCGGCGGGCTGCATGCGCGGTTCGCCTGGCACAAAATGAAAGGTATTTGTGGGTTGCACCTTTGCCGCGGCCGCTTGCGCACAAGAGGCGGGTGACAGTTGACCGGGCAAAAGTGCCCCTTGTTGGGGAAATTCCCCAAGAGTGATGGGTGAGGGGCGAAGCTATTCAGTCCCGCTTGCGGAGTCCCGTTCGGCCAGGAATTGGGTTAACCCGGCGAGCGGGAAGGGCTTCCACAGGATGCGCTCGATCTGGTGCCGGTGCGCGTCGGCCTGGAGCAGGACCGTGTCGGTCGGATGGCCCGTCATGAGCACGCAGCCGCAGCAATGGTTCGCGGCGCGAATGGCGTCGAGCAGCTGGAATCCGTTCATATCGGGCAGGTGGTAATCCAGCAAGATCAGCTCGGGCAGGAACTCGTCGGCCGCGATCAGTGCCAGTTTGCCATTGCAGGCGACGCGGGCGTCCCAGCCGCAGCGCACAAAATGCGTCTGCAGGTTTTCTGCGAAGACCGCTTCGTCTTCGATGATCAGGACCTTCTTGGCTTGGGACACAAACGCTCTTTCGTCTCTTTCCGGTCACACACCGGCCTTGCCCTGGCTTCAAGGGACCATGGGCAACGCTATTGCAACTCATTCCCAGCACATTGCGTGCCAATCCTGATCGGAGCCTGACCCGGACTTGATCCGGGGTCCGGGTCAGCTCCTCGAGCGCGGCGTGGCAATCATGTCCCGCCAACGAAAGGATTGGTGCCGCGCTCGCGCCCGAACGTGCTCTCGGGGCCGTGTCCCGGAATGAACACGGTGTCGTCGCCCATCGGCCAGAGCCGTTTCGTGATGCTGTCGATCAGCGTCTCGTGATCGCCCTGCGGCAGGTCGGTGCGGCCAATGCTGCCGGCGAACAGCACGTCCCCGACGAATGCCCGCTTCATTTGAGGCGAGTGGAACACGACGTGACCCGGCGTATGGCCCGGGCAGTGCCGAACGTCGAAGCGATGCCCCGCCAGCTCGACCGTGTCGCCGTCGTGCAGCCAGCGCGTCGGCTTGAACAGCTTTGAAGGCGCAAAGCCGAACATGACGCTTTGCTGCGGCAGCATGTCGATCCAGAACTGGTCCGCCGGATGCGGGCCGATGATCGGAATGCTCAGGCGCTGCGCCAGTTCCGCGGTGCCGCCGGCGTGATCGATGTGGGCATGGGTCAGCCAGATCTGCTGTGGTTTGAGGTCAAGCCGCTCGATCTCGGCCAGCAACTCGTCCAGGTCACCCCCCGGATCGATGATGGCGGCCTGCGTGGTGTCCTCGTCCCAGACGATGGAGCAGTTTTGCTGGAAGGGCGTGACGGGGAGGGTGAGGTAGCGCAGCATCGGATCGTTCTTGTCTTGTCGAACAAAGTCGGGGACGGAAAACTAGAGTACCAGAACGCAGCATCCCGCAGCCATCAGCGAAAGACTTCGCGAGTCAACGCTTCAGCCGCCATGACGCCGGACAGTCCCGCGCTGGCGACGCCGAAACCGGGCCATGTGGTTTGTCCAGCCTGATACAAGGCGCGAATCGGGCTGCGGTACTTGAACAATGTAGCGGGACTGGCAAGCGGAGAAAGTCCATACAACGCGCCGGCATAGAGGTGCGCGCCGTTCTGGAATTCCTTTGGGCTCAGAATACGGCGCACCGCGATGTCGATCTCATGAATGCCCTGCAGGCGCTTGACTGCCTGCGCAGCGATCTCCTCCTTGCGTTCCTCGCTCCAGTCCTCAGCCGCCAAGTCCTGGCCGATCGGCGGAAACACTTCAACAATACTTCCCCCGGGTGGGGCAAGTTCAGGCATGGCGATCGTGGGAACCATGTAGATAGGCCATCGCAATTGTTGTCGATCCGGTCGAAATAGCTGATGCTGTTCGCCCAGGAACGGAAGCACATTGTTGGAATAGCTGCTGACGGCTATCTTGTTGGCCAATCCAAGCTGGAGAACGAAGCCTTTGTGCGACAGGATCGCTCGCCGCGCCTTCCGGGCCATATTCGCCGGAATATCTTTTTCAGCCAGCAGAGATCCAAAGGTGTGCATCCCGCTCGTGGTCGAGATCACGGCATCGACTTCGATGACCCCTTCGTTTTCCACCTCGAGGCCGCAGGCGCGCCCATCGTTCACGAGAATCCTGTTGACCTTGGAATTCAGGTGAATATCGCCGCCTTGCTGCCGTACGGCATTGCCTAGCGCGTCCGTAATGCTGCCCATCCCACCCTCGGGAATGAAGTATCCCTGCCGAAACATGGCTGCCAGCCCCAACAGCGACGCGGCCGGCACGTTGTCGGGTGGAACGCCGGTGTAAAGCAGCGTTCCCGACATTGCGGCACGTATCGCTTCATTGCTGAAGCTGTTGTTCAAATGCGATGCTGCCGTTCCTCGAAAAAGGGGCAGGAACCGCCAGGCCCTGGCAATAAATCGCGGAAGTGAAAGCGGATGGACCAGGATGTCCTCTGCGAACAAATGAAGAAGCGGATCCCATGTCCTCAGGAACGCCCGCAGTTCTTCCCGCGCCCTGGCCGTGGCAGCCTTGCCTCCGTCACCTTCGAGCGTGATGCATGCCTCGTCATCGAAGGTAACGACCGTGCCGTCAGGCAGGACGGTCCTCTGTAGCGCCGGTATTCTTCGTAGTGGCAGGAGTGAACTGCGATCAAGTTCCAGTCTATGGAACAGTTGATCGAGCATTGCCGGTAGCGCCAGAAATAGCGCACCGTCGTTGAACGTATATCCTCCAACGCGCGTGGTGGCGCAGCAACCGCCTAGCTTGCCGTTGGCTTCATAAAGCTTGACCGCCATTCCCTTGAGGCAAAGCAAGCGGGCCGCCGCCAGTCCGGCCGGGCCGCCTCCGATAACGGCGACTGTCTTGTTCGTCGGCATCAGCCAATACCTCCACCAGATCATGATTGTGATGAGTCGTGTGCGTTATTGAAAGCGGTGACTGACGGTCCAGCCTCAAGTCGTCCCGAGTTGCATGCTCTTCGTCGCAAAGCGCAGTAGAACCAGTCGCAGGGACGGGCTACATTGAGTTCGGTTTCGGCCCA
>DATNCB010000432.1:0-1073 GCA_035571715.1 Ramlibacter sp. | reverse complement strand
TGGTGTGGGTCGGAATCGATGTCGGGAAGACCAGCCATCATGCGTGTGCGGTCGATGAGACCGGAAAGGTGTTGTGGAATCAGAAGGTATCTAACGAGCAGCGCGCAATTGAGCAGCTGATCGCTCGTGCACACAAGGGCGCCGATGAGGCGCGGTGGGCGATCGATCTGACCAGCCCGATGGCGTTGATGCTGATCACAGTCCTGCTTGGTGCCGAGCAGTCGGTAGTCTATGTGCCCGGGCACGTGGTCAACACCATGACGGGCGCGTTTCGCGGCGAGGGTAAGACCGACGCTAAAGACGCCCGAGTGATCGCCGAAACCGCGCGGATGCGCAGCGATCTGAGCGAAGTCGCGATGCCCGACGAGCTGGTGGTGGAGTTGGCCCAGCTGACCGGCTACCGGACCGATGTGATGGCCGACTGGGTGCGTGGCGTCAACCGCCTGCGGTCGCTGCTCGGCTCGATCTTTCCCGGCCTGGAGGCCGCGTTTGACTACTCGAACCGCACGCCGCTGATCTTGGTCGCACACCTGTGCACACCGGCCGAGATCCGGGCGGCCGGTATCAAGGGTGTCACGGCCTATCTGAGCGACAACGGGGGCTGGCCCACGGCGATCGCTAAAACCGCCGCCACCGCGGTGGCGGCGGCCAAGCAGCAGCCGCTGGCTCTGCCTGGGGAGGCGGGCACCGCCGCCCTGGTTAAACGGTTGGCCGGCAAGCTGCTCGACCTCGACCACGAGATCAAAGACATCGACAAAACCATCACCGAACGTTTCCGTGATCACCCCTACGCGCACATCATCGAGTCGCTGCCCGGCTTCGGACCCGGCCTCGGCGCGGAATTCGTGGTCGTTACCGGCGGCGACCTGGCCTCCTTCGCCACCGCAGGCCGGCTGGCGTCCTACGCCGGATTGGTCCCTGTACCAAGAGATTCCGGCCGCATCAGTGGCAATCTGCACCGGCCGAAACGCTACAACCGCCGGCTGCGGCGCGTGTTTTACATGGCCGCGCTGTCCAGCATCCGCGGCGACGGACCGTCCAGGCAGTTCTATGACCGCAAGCGCGGCGAGCGA
>DATNCB010000431.1:0-1011 GCA_035571715.1 Ramlibacter sp. | reverse complement strand
TACGTTCATGACAAACTGGCTGCAAACCTGCTGGAGCTGGTACGTGCGCACGACGGCGCGCTTCCCGGGCCTTGCCGCCATCGTGCCCTTCATCCCGGTGGTCGCGTTGTGGGCTGCCGTGGCGCAGTCGGGCATGTTCCCGCCTGCCTTCCTGCCGGGTCCGGCGGACGTTATCCGTTCATTCGGCTCGCTGATGTACAAGGGCATCCTGCCCGACTACCTGCTGGACAGCATCGTGCGCCTGGTGTGGGGCGCCGGCGTGGGGATGGCGCTGGGCATTCCGCTGGGCCTCGTGGTGGGCCTGAGCGAGCGGGCCCGCAGGCTGTTGTGGCCGTTGCTGCTGTTCTTCCAGGCGATCGGCGACATCGCGTGGCTGCCCATCCTGCTGATCTGGTTCGGCTTCAGCCTGACCACGATGACCGTGGTGATCGTCTACACGGTGCTGTTCCCGGTGGTGCTGAATACGGCCCTGGGGGTGCGCTCGGTGCCGGAGGTGTTGCCCCGCGCGGCGCGCAGCCTGGGCGCGTCGACCGCCGGCGTGATCTGGCACGTGATGCTGCCCGGCGCACTGCCCAACATCATGACCGGCCTGCGCAACGGCCTGGGCTTCGGCTGGCGCGCGCTGATCGCCACCGAAATCATCGTCGGCACCAGTGGCGTGGGCTTCATGATGTTCGACGCGCGCCGTTCCGGCTCGGTCGTGGAAATCTTGCTGGGCATGGTGGTGCTGGGACTGCTCTGGTACGTGGTCGACAGCTGGGTGCTGGCGCCGATCGAGCGGGCGACCGGGGAACGTTGGGGATTGGTGAGCGCACAACAATGAAGAACCTGAGCCTGAACCACCTGTCGAAGACCTACTTCGACCCTTATTCCGGCAAGAACGTCACCGCGGCGCGCGATGTGTCCCTGAGCGTCAACCAGGGCGAATTCGTCGCCGTCGTGGGCCCGTCGGGCTGCGGCAAGACGACCATCCTGAACATGATCGCCGGCTTCATTCCGCACACCGGCGGG
>DATNCB010000430.1:0-1590 GCA_035571715.1 Ramlibacter sp. | reverse complement strand
GTGACCTTGGCCTGGTATGGTGCATCGCGCTCGAGCAGGGCCTTGAGGTGCCGCACGGCGCCGGCCGCATCCACCAGCGGCGGCAGCCGCAGCGACAGCTTGAACGCGGTGTAGGGCCGCAGCACGTTGCCGGCGTCGTGCAGCGCAGGCAACCCGTCGGCGCCGGTGACCGACAGGGTAGGGGTCCAGGTACGGTTGATCAGCGCCTGCAGCGGATCGGTGGTGGTGGGCAGCACGAACGCGGTCGACCCGCCGCGGTCGTAGTGCGCCCACGGGAAACGCTTGTAGACCTCGTCGCCGAGGATCGCCGCGGTGGCCTTCGCCTGCGCCAGCCGGTCGGGTGGCACCTCGCAATGGAAGCTGGCGGGAAGCAGCCTCCCGGTCTGGCTGTCTTCGAGCCGCTCGAGCAGCTGCCGCATGATGCGAAAGCTCGAAGGCACCAGCCCGGAGGCGTCGCCGGAATGAATCCCCTCTGTCAGCACTTCGACCTTGAGCGTGCCGCTGGCCATGCCGCGCAGCGAGGTCGTGAGCCATAGCTGGTCGTAACTGCCGGCGCCCGAATCCAGGCAGATCACCAAGGCCACGTCGCCCAGGCGCGGACGCAGCGCATCGATATACGGCAGCAAATCGTAGGAGCCCGATTCCTCGCAGGTTTCGATGACGCCCACCAGCCGCGGATGCTGCACCTGCTGCGCCTTGAGCGCCTGCACCGCGGCGATGCTGGCGTAGACCGCATAGCCGTCGTCGGCGCCGCCGCGCCCGTACAACTTGCCGTCCTCGTACTTGGGCGTCCACGGACCCAGGTCGCTGCGCCAGCCGGTGAATTCCGGCTGCTTGTCCAGGTGGCCGTACATCAGCACGGTCTGGGACGATTGCGGCCGCGTTGCCGCGACCTCGAAGAACAGCAGCGGCGTGCGCCCCGGCAGCCGCACGATCTCCAGCGACAGGCCTTCGACTTTCTGCGCCTGCACCCAGTTGGCCGCGTTGCGCACCACGGTCTCGATATAGCCGTGCTGGACCCAGTCCTTGTCGAAGCCCGGCGACTTGGCCGGGATCTTGATGTATTCGGTCAGCTGCCCGACGATGTCGCTGTCCCACTTGTCGGCGATGTGGGCGAGGGCGCGGGCGGGATCGAGCGTGCCGGCCGGGTTTTCACGATGCAGTGGAGCGTTCATGGCGAATGTTGGATGGCGAAGAAAAGCGCCACTGTACGCCCGCCGCCCAGCACGGGCTAGCAGTCATGGCTAGAGTATGTCTGTACGGAGGCAACCGATGAGCGATTCAGCACCCCTTCCCAGCGAGAGCGGCGAGCGCCGCCGCATCCATGTCGGCGTGGGCGGCTGGACCTACGAGCCCTGGCGCAATAATTTCTTTCCGAGCGGCCTGCCGCACAGCCAGGAGCTCGCCTACGCCAGTCGCCAGCTCACCGCCATCGAGGTCAACGGCACGTACTACAGCACCTTCAAGCCGGCGACCTTCGCCAAGTGGCGTGACGAAACGCCCGATGGTTTCGTGTTCTCGCTCAAGGCCAATCGCTTCGCCACCAACCGCAAGCTGCTGGCCACCGCGGGCGAGTCGATCGAGCGCTTC
>DATNCB010000429.1:0-2575 GCA_035571715.1 Ramlibacter sp. | reverse complement strand
CGCCGGCGAAACGCCAAATGTTCTTCAGCCATTCGCGCAGCCGGGACGCCGTTGTTTTCGCACTCTCGCATGCCGGCCCGATCGGCATCGACGTGGCATCGGTCGACCCAGCCATCGCCGATTTCGACCTTCTTGCGCAATTTGTGGCGTTGCCGGAAGCCAGGCGCCGCGAAGCCGATCTGGGAAGCGATCCCGCACGGCAATTCTTCTTCTATTGGACCGCGCTCGAAGCGTTCTGGAAGGCCGCTGGAACCGGGCTCGCATCCGGCAATCCCCGCATTCGCTGCGAGAAGAACCGCTCCGGCACGTTCGACATACTGCTCGAGGCGAGTGGCGCGCAGCGGCCAAGCGCTCGCGTGGTCCCCGTGAACGCACCGCCGGGCTGCATGGTGACGCTTGCCTGCCTGACAGCTTCCTCCTGATCGCCGAGAGATGCGAAAACGTCTCGTTGGCGTGATCGGATACGATCTATGCTCTTCTTTAGAGAAATCGACAAAATGGCAAATATCGGCACAGTCCTTAAAAGTGAAATAGCGCGGATCTCGCGCAAGGAAGTCAGGGGAGAAACGCAGCCGCTCAAAAAGCATGGCGCGCAGTATCGCAGCGACATCGCAGCGCTAAAAAAACGCCTGGCGAATGTCGAGCGGCAATTGAAAAGGCAGCTCAAGGCCGGGACAGCGGCATCGATCCCCGATGAGGAAGAAACCGAACGGCGTGTCCGGTTCAGCGCCAAGGGCCTGGCGGCGCGACGGCAGAGGCTCGGATTGTCCGCGCGTGAATTGGGCGCCCTGCTCGGCGTGTCCGCGCAGAGCGTCTATCACTGGGAGCAAGGCAAGTCGCGGCCAAGGGCAAGCCAGCTGCAGGCCATCGCGGCGTTGAGGAGCTTGGGCAAGAGGCAAGCGGCTGAACGGTTGAGTTCACTGTAGCGTGACCCCCGGAAGTTCGGACGCATAGTCCGAACGCGCTATGGAACTATTGCAACATCCTTAATAAAGTTGCTGCACGAAGTCCGGAGGTAGCTCGTGCAGTTCAATAGCGTAAGCAAAGGTCTTCGCGATTCACGTCCAAACACAGGTCTCGTTCCCACGCCCGAATTGAATGCGCGACGTTTTCGTCGCAATGGTTCGACAAGTCATCCTCCGCAAGGGGTTAGCGACCCGCCACCGGCTGCATTGACCCGCCCGAAGACAGGCGGCGAGGCTGAAGGCACCCCGGAACGCGTTCCGATTCATGCGAGCTCGCGCGAAATCACCTCGAGCTCGCAACTGACGGCCTTTACCACCGAACTCGAGAAGTACACCGGCCAGGTATTCGGCGACTACCGGTCACTGCAAGATTTCGCGGTACGGGAATACAGAACGTTCTGGCGCTGCTTCCTGGACTGGACGCGTGGACCCATCGACTGGTACGGCAGCGCCGAACCCGCTTGCGCCGGTGACGACTGCGAACATGCGCGCTTCTTCCCGCAACTGCAGTTGAACTATGCCGACAACCTGCTAAATCTGTCGGTCGCGGCGGCGAACGCGCCTGCGCTCACCGCCTGTCACGCAGATGGACGGCGGGTGCGTTGGACCCGGGGCGAATTGCGCGAACGGGTGGCGCGGCTGGCGCAGGCGTTGTCTGCACTCGGGCTGCGCGAGGGAGACCGGGTGATCGGCGTCATGCGCAACGATGACCGGGCGGTGATCGCCGCCCTTGCCGTCACGGCGCTGGGTGCGACCCTGTCGACCGCGGCACCGGATATGGGTGTCGAGGCGCTGCTCGATCGTTTCACGTCGCTCGGCCCGCGGCTGCTGCTCGCGCATACGCAGCCCAGGGCCTTCGACGGCGGCATCTCGCTGGCAGCCAATGCAGCGGAGCTGGCTGCGGCGCTGCCGTCGCTGCAGGCGATCATCCGGCTCGACGCGGGAGCCTTGCCGGCCACAGTGAAGCAGCCGGTCCATGGACTGGATGAGCTGATGGCGGGCACCCAGGCGCAGCCCTTTGCGTGGCGGCGCTTCCCGTTCAATCACCCGCTTTTCATCATGTTCTCCTCGGGCACCACGGGCAAGCCGAAGTGCATCGTGCACGGCGCCGGCGGCACCTTGCTCGAGCATCTGAAGGAGCACCGGCTGCACACCGACCTGCGCCCGGGCGACCGGATGTACTTTCATACCAGCTGCGCCTGGATGATGTGGAACTGGCAGCTGTCGGCGCTGGCATCCGGCGTCGAGATCGTGACCTACGATGGCCCGATCTCCACCGTCGACAAGTTGTGGCGCCTCGTCGCCGACGAGGGCGTCACCGTGTTCGGCACGAGTCCCGCTTACCTGAGGATGTGCGAGGACGCGGGCCTGGTGCCGGGCCGGCAGCTCGATCTAAGCGCCTTGCGCGCGATGCTTTCGACCGGCTCCGTGCTGTACGACGAGCAGTTCGTCTGGGTGCGTGACCACGTCAAGGCGTTGCCGCTGCAGTCGATCTCCGGCGGCACGGACATCATCGGCTGCTTTGTCCTGGGCAATCCGAACCTGCCGGTCCATGTGGGCGAAGCGCAATGCAGGAGCCTCGGGCTCGACGTTCAGGCCTGGAAAGACGG
>DATNCB010000428.1:0-2726 GCA_035571715.1 Ramlibacter sp. | reverse complement strand
CGAGCAGATCGGCGGCAACGCAGAACGCCGCATTGCTTGCGTGCGCCTGTTCCACCAGCGAGCGCAGGTCATGGATGGTGCCGCCGGTCGAAGGGTACTGGGCCAGCACCGCGAAATAGTCGTGCGCCTTCATGAGATCGGACGCGGAGCCGACCCGCACTTCGATGCCCAGCGGCCGGGCACGGGTCTGGATCACCTCGATGGTCTGCGGGTGGCAATCGCCGGCCACGATGAAGACGTTGCTCTTGCTCTTGACGCTACGCTTGGCCAGCGTCATCGCCTCGGCCGCCGCGGTCGCTTCGTCGAGCATCGACGCGTTGGCGATCGGCATGCCCGTCAGGTCGCAGACCATGGTCTGGAAATTGACCAGCGCTTCCAGGCGGCCCTGGCTGATCTCGGCCTGATAGGGCGTGTAGGCGGTGTACCAGGCCGGGTTCTCCAGCACGTTGCGCAGGATTACGCCGGGCGTATGCGTGCCGTGATAACCCTGGCCGATGAAGCTCTTGAACACCTGGTTGCGCGATGCGATCGCCCTGAGCTCGGCCAGCGCCGCCGCTTCCGTGACGGCTTCCGGCAGCTTCATCGGGCTGCTGCGGACGATCGAACGCGGCACGATGCTGTCGATGAGTGCGCGCCGCGATGACTCGCCGATGACGGACAACATCTGCCGCTCGTCGGCCTCATCGACGCCGATGTGACGCGGAATGAATTCGGACTGGTTCTCGAGCTCGCTGAGGGGGCGGGCGGATTGCATCAACATATCAGGTGGTCGTCTTCAGAAATTTGGCATAGGCCGGCTCGTCCATGAGCTGGTCGAACTCGGCCATGTCCTTGATGAGGAGTTTGAAAAACCAGCCGTTGCCCATGGGATCCCGGTTGGCCAGCGACGGGTCGGCGCGCAATTCCTCGTTGACCTCCGTCACCTCGCCCGACACCGGCATGTACATGTCCGCCGCCGCCTTCACCGATTCGACCACGCCGGCCACTTCGCCCTTGGCGTACGAGCGGCCCACCTCCGGCAAGTCGACGAATACCACGTCGCCGAGTGCATCCTGCGCGTGCAAGGTGATGCCCGCGACGGCGGCTTCGTGGTCCTCGAGCTGAATCCATTCGTGCTCTTCGGTGTATTTGACGGTCATGCGTTTCTCCTTAAATGGGCGGTTTCGTGGGCCTGTGAGACAGTGCTAACCGCGATGGTAGCGATTCGGAACGAACGGCATCCCGGCCACTTCCATCGGCACCGGCTTGCCGCGCACTAGCGCATTGACACGCGCCCCGATCGCGGCCGACGGCGAGTCGACATAAGCCATCGCGACCGGCTGGTTGATCGTTGGCCCCAGCAGGCCGCTCGTGACCTCGCCGATCCGCTGCCCTTGGGCATCCTGCAATTGAGTGTGTTCGCGCACCGGGACGCGCTCCAGTGCAACGAGGCCGACACGCTTGCGTTCCACGGGGACGCTGCCTTGCAATTGGCCCAGGACCTTGGCCGCGCCGGGGAAGCCTCCTTCGCGCGCGCCACCGATGCGCCGCACTTTCTGGATCGCCCAGGTCAGACCCGCTTCCACCGGCGTCGTCGTGGTGTCGATGTCGTTGCCGTAAAGGCACAGGCCCGCTTCCAGCCGCAGCGAATTGCGCGCTCCGAGGCCGATGGGTTTGACCTCGGCTTGGGCCAGGACGGCCCGCGCCAGTGCGTCGGCCTGCGACTCGTGCACGGAAATTTCGAAGCCGTCCTCGCCGGTGTAACCGCTGCGCGTGATGAACAGCTCGCCGCCGCGCCAGGCGAAACGGCTGCCGGTCATGAACACGAGTTTGTCCACGCCGGGTACCAGCCGCGCCAGCGCATCGACGGCCTTGGGCCCTTGCAGGGCGAGCAGCGCTCGCTCGGGCATCGTGATCACCTCACAGCGGGAGCCGATGTGCCGCTTGATATGCGCGATGTCGCCGACCTTGCAGGCGCCGTTGACGATGACGAACAGGTCGTCGCCGCGGTTGACGAACATCAGGTCGTCGATGATCGTGCCGCCTTCCGTCAGCAGCAATCCATAGCGCTGCTTGCCCACGGGCAGGTCGATCACATCGACCGGGACCAGCGACTCGAACGCGGCCGCGGCGTCGGGGCCGGCCAGGCGCAGCTGCCCCATATGCGAGACATCGAACAGGCCCGCGCTATTGCGTGTCTGGTGATGCTCTGCCATGAGCCCGGCGGGGTATTGGACCGGCATCGCGTAGCCGGCGAAAGGAACCATGCGGGCACCCAGTTCGAGGTGCAGCCCATGGAGCGGGGTATGAAGTAGGGGTTCTTCTTGACTGGCGGACACGCGGCTCTCCGATCTCAGGGGCTGGGGCCTGGTCAGGCCCGGATCATGGTACACACCATGCACGGCCCCTGCTGTCCGCTTTACCTGAGAGATTCACCCCGTTACGGGTTTGCTCCTTCGGTGGGCCGCACGCCGCATTGGCCTGCAACCTCTCTCCAGCAAGGCAACGCCCCGCAACCGGGACGATTCGTCAGTCCTTTTGCCTGAGCGTTCGGGATTTGTCCTGCGCCTTCGGCGGTTCCGCGAGGGAACTCTCTCCTGACGCCACTAAGTATAGCGTCCTACTTGAACCCAAGCACGTGAGGCAGCCACGTGCTCAGTGCCGGCACAAAGGTCAGTATGACCAGAACAACTCCGTGGGCCCAGAGGAACGGACCGAGTTCGCGCACCAGCGCGGACATGGGAACC
>DATNCB010000427.1:0-1201 GCA_035571715.1 Ramlibacter sp. | reverse complement strand
GAAGACACCCGCCATGCTGCGGCGGCTGCAGCAGGCCGTGATCGAAAACCGCAACGTCTTCGAGGTGCTGATGGAGGCGGTTCGCTTCTGCTCGCTCGGCCAGATCACCAATGCCCTGTTCGAAGTTGGCGGGCAGTACCGGCGCAACATGTGATCGCAATGAGCGAAGAAACGGCCATCACTTACCGCGGCGCCGTCTACCCCTGGCACTGCGATCATGTCGGCCACATGAATGTCATGTGGTACGTGGGCAAATTCGACGAAGCCACCTGGAACCTGTTCCACCGGGTGGGCATCACCGCGGCCTATCTGCGCGACAACGAGCGTGGCATGGCGGCCGTGGACCAGCACATTCAATACAAACGCGAGCTCAAAGCCGGCGACATCGTGACAGTCCGATCGGAGGTACTTGAACTGCACGAGAAGAAGATTCGATTCCGCCACGAGATGCGCAACGACGGCACCGGTGAAATCGCCGCCGTGACCACAGTGCTGGGCGTTCACATGGACACCCGCGCCCGCAAGTCATGCCCGTTCCCGCCCGAGCTGCTGGAACGGGCCCACGCATCGGGCGGTGCTATTTCTTCCATAGCGGCGCAGCCGCATCAATCCAAAGTTCGCGCCGGATGACCGAAAATTGCACGAGCCGCAGCACCACGCAAAACTACCTAGGGTATAACCCGCTATCGCGGTGCACCGTCGGTCCCTAGCATTCGCGATGCCCGATGCGCGGGGCGCCGGTCCGTGCTTGTTCCCGCCGGAGGCGATCTTTTTTGGCAGCTGAATTCATTCTCGAGACGAAAGGCTTGACCAAGGAGTTCAAGGGCTTCGTCGCGGTCAACAAAGTGGACCTTCAGGTGCGGCGCGGCCATATCCATGCGCTGATCGGCCCCAACGGCGCCGGCAAGACGACGTTTTTCAACCTGCTGACCAAGTTCTTGCCGCCCACAAGCGGCACCATCATCTATCAGGGCGCGGACATCACCAATGAAAAACCGGCGCAGACTGCGCGCCGCGGCATCGTGCGCTCGTTTCAGATTTCGGCAGTGTTTCCGCACATGACGGTGCTCGAGAACGTCCGCGCCGCCCTGCAACGCAGCCTGGGCACTTCGTTCGCGTTCTGGAAACCCGAGAAGTCCCTGTTTCCCCTGCACGAGCGCGCGCGGGAACTGCTGGCTGCGGTCGACTTGCAGGCGTTCGA
>DATNCB010000426.1:0-4170 GCA_035571715.1 Ramlibacter sp. | reverse complement strand
CGAGAAGTACGAGGCGGCGATCAAGGACATCCGCGACTGCTACGCGCGTGGCCAGCCGGTGCTGGTGGGCACCACCTCGATCGAGAACTCCGAGGTCATCGACGAGCTGCTGAACAAGGAGGGCCTGCCGCACCAGGTGCTCAACGCCAAGCAGCACGCGCGCGAAGCCGAGATCGTGGCGCAGGCCGGGCGGCCGAAGATGATCACCATTGCGACCAACATGGCCGGCCGCGGCACCGACATCGTGTTGGGCGGCAATGTGGAAAAGGCGGCCGAAGCCGTCGAAGCCGACGAGTCGCTCGATCCGGACGCGAAACAGCGGAAGATCACGGAGCTGCGCACCCAATGGCAAATAGACCATGAATTCGTGGTGGCGCAAGGCGGATTGCGAATCATCGCCACCGAGCGCCATGAATCCCGCCGCATCGACAACCAGCTGCGCGGCCGTTCGGGACGCCAGGGCGACCCCGGCTCGTCGCGTTTTTACCTGAGCCTGGATGATCCGTTGATGCGCATTTTCGCGGGCGAGCGCGTCAAGGCGATCATGGAGCGGTTGAAGATGCCCGACGGCGAGGCCATCGAAGCGGGCATCGTCAGCCGCAGCATCGAAAGCGCGCAGCGCAAGGTCGAGGCGCGCAACTTCGACATCCGCAAGCAGCTGCTCGAATACGACGACGTCGCGAACGATCAGCGCAAGGTGATCTACCAGCAGCGCAACGACATCCTGGACGCCAAGGACCTGTCGGCGCAGATCGCCTCGCTGCGCGAGGGGTGCTTCACCGACCTTACCCACCAGTATGTGCCGCCCGAGTCGGTCGAGGAGCAATGGGATATTCCGGTTCTTGAAAAGACGCTGCGTGAAGAATGGGCAATCGAGTTGTCCCTGCAGCAGCTAGTGCAGTCCGCCAGCAGCATCACCGACGAGGACCTGTTGGAAAAAGTGCTCAAGGCAGCCGACGAAGCGTTCGCCGCAAAGGTGCAGCAGGTGGGCGCCGACAACTTCACGCAGTTCGAGCGGATCGTGCTGTTGCAGAGCATCGACTCGCATTGGCGTGAACACCTGTCCGCGCTCGATTACCTGCGCCAGGGTATCCACTTGCGCGGCTACGCGCAAAAGCAGCCCAAGCAGGAATACAAGCGCGAGGCTTTCGAGTTGTTCGGGCAGCTGCTTGACTCCGTCAAGAACGAGGTCACCAAGATCCTGATGACGGTGTCGGTGCAGTCCGGAGAGCAGCTGGAACAGGCCGCCGACGACCTGGAAGACCGGGCCGAGCGGATCGCCAACGTGACCTACAGTGCACCTACTGAAACCGGCGAAGTCGAGACGGTGCTCGACGAGCGCACGGCGCGTCAGATAGCCACTGCTGCCATCGCTAAAGCTGCCATCCCGCGCGTCGGCCGCAACGACCCCTGCCCTTGCGGAAGCGGTAAAAAGTACAAACATTGCCACGGCAAGTTGGCTTGAATCCTTCGTCGCCGGGAAGTCATTGCACGTCCCGGTGCTCATGAGTAACGGAAGGTAACTAACCCTGTCAGAGTTGACAGGGGGTAAAGGCCCGGACGGCTCAACTCCCTCTTCAATGGGAAACTCTTAGAGGAGTTTTCCATGGAAGTCATCGAACGACGCTCCCCCGCTGTCCGAGCCCAGCCCGGCTTGTCGAGCAGGCTGCGGCAACGCATCGCCACTGAGTTCCAGTCGCGTTGGGAAACGGAGTGGGGTCGCAAGTTCGTCACTCACGGCATACCACCGGGGCCCGATGCCGTGCGCCTGGACGGCAACGACTATCTTGCCGTAACCGGCAATCCTCTAGTCGTGCAAGCCCAGCTGGACGCGCTGCGGTGCGATCAGGAATTCATTATCCAGTCAGGCGTATTTCAGCTCGACGGCAACCCGGCTTCGCAACTGCAAAGTGCCTTGGCTTCGTGGCTCGGCAAGGAGGACGCATTGCTGTGCCAGTCGGGCTATACGGCCAATCTCGGCTTGCTGCAGGTGATCGCCGATCCTCAGACCCCTGTCTACCTTGACAGTCTTGCCCACATGTCGCTGTGGGAAGGCGCGCGGGCCGCGGGAGCACCGGCGCATGGCTTTCGCCATAACGATCCGGCCCACCTGTCGAAGATGGCCGCTCGCCACGGCCCGGGCCTGGTGGTGGTGGACTCGGTCTACAGCACGACGGGCGCGGTGGCGCGGCTGGCTGAATTGGTGGAAGTCGCGGAGCAGCATGACAGCATGATCCTGGTGGACGAGTCCCACTCACTCGGAACGCATGGCCCCGGGGGGACGGGGCTGTGTGCGATGCTGGGCCTCACAGACCGGGTGCACTTCATCACCGCCAGCCTCGCGAAGGCTTTCGCCGGCCGTGCCGGGTTTTTCACGATGCCCGCGGAACTACGCCCCTACCTGATGTGCCACAGCTATCCGAGCATCTTCAGCTCTTGCCTGCTGCCCCACGAGGTCGCCGGGCTGTCCGCCACTCTCGAAGTCATCAAGCGCGCCGGCGAGGCGCGCCGGCGGCTTCACGCCAATACCCGCCGCGTGCGCGCCGCGTTCCATGAATCGGGCTATCCGATCCATCAGGGCAGCGAGCAGATCATTTCTCTCGAGGCTGGTGCGGAAAGCGACACGCTGGCACTGCGCGACGCACTGGAGACGCGGGGCGTGTTCGGCGCCGTATTCTGCGCGCCCGCGACCAGCCGCAATCGTGCGATGGTGCGCCTGACGCTTAACGCGGCGCTCACCGATGCGGAAATGGAACGTGTGGCGGCGGTCGCCAGGGAAATCGCAGCGCAGGTCAAGCCGTGGAACTGGCCTATTGCCAGGCGTCACGCAAACCGGGAGGCCTAGCGCCTGCCTGCACTCGTTCGATCAGCCCTGGACATGCCGCTTGTTCTGCCGTGCCAGCCAGTTGTTGTAGCTGTTTCCGGGGTCGGGGCACAGCGGCGAGTCGACTGCAAACAAGGCGCCCAGCAAAGCGGCATCCTGGCCTACCGGAAAGGTCGCCGCCAATTGCGGCGGCCCGCTGCGGCCCAGCCCCTGGCGCAATTCGAGATCGGCGAGTTTCAACCCCTGCCGGATCTCCTGCAGGCCGGACGGCGGGACACCCTCGAGTTCGGCCAGTTCGGCCATGGCCTGAAGCCCTTCGGAGGTTTCGAGTTGCAGCCAGCTGACGTGGCCTGCGGCGTCCATCCCGAGAATCCCGAACGGGCTGCCGATCACGACGTGCTCATTCCAGCGCTTGGCGGCGAAGCCTGCCAGGTCGCGCCCCACCGAAGGCATGCGCAGCAGCGCGTTCTGCTCGGGCCCGAGCGTCGCCCGCCAGGTCTGCGCATGACGGGCATTGGGGGTCGCAAGCAGGTGATCGACCGCGTCGATCAGCCGACGCGAAATGTCGGGAGTCTGCTTGGCGATGAATTGATCGATCAGGCCGCGGTTGAACGCCCGCACGGCGACCTGCTCGTCGGCCTGACCGGTCAGCAGGACGCGCGATCCCGGCCAATCCACCAATTCGCCCAGCGCCTGCAAGCCGTCCATGCCGGGCATCGAATAGTCCACGACGCACACGCGCGTGAGCGCATAACGCTCCGTGTACTGCGACCAGTATCCCAGGACCTGCGGGATCAAGCGCTTGCCCTCGCGCCACTGGTCGATCAACTGCTGCTGGTTCCAGGCGTCCGCTTCCCAGAACGGAGGTTCCTGCTGGAGGTAGTTGATGCATTCGACCGGCCGCAAGAACAGCTTGATGTGCCAATGGCGCGGCAGCACCAGGGCGAGCATCTCGAGGTAGTCGGGGTCATCGTCCAGGAAGACCACTGTGCCCGGGCGATGAAACAGGGAAAAGCTCATGGTTTGGCTCCGGGTCGAGGCGAAAGGCTGGGTGCTTGTGAGCCGATGGTGGGCAATTCAACAATGAATGAGGCTCCTTGGGTGAACTCGGAGCGCACGCGGATGGAGCCATTGGCGCCCTGGATCACGCGCTGGCAGAATGCCAGTCCCAGGCCGTGCCCGGACCCGCGGTCGGTGGAAAAGAACGGCTCGAAAATACGCGCCTGCAAATCGGCATCCATGCCCATGCCGCGGTCGGTGACGACGATGCGGCCACGGTTGCCGGTCGTGCCCACTTCGATCAAGACGTCGCCGGGCTGGCTCGCGGCGCTGGCGGCGGCCAGTGA
>DATNCB010000425.1:0-1855 GCA_035571715.1 Ramlibacter sp. | reverse complement strand
CCGTACTGCGCAAAAACGAGCTGGCGCACGGTCTCGGCAACGAATTCCGCGTGCACGGCCGTGTTGTCGCTGCCGCTGCGAACCTTCAGCTCCTGCTTCTTGGCCGCCTCCGCAGCCTCGGCCGTGATGAAGCCGTTCTCCAGCATCCGGTCGATGATGTAGAGCTGGCGTGCCCGGGCTCGCGCCGGGTTGCTGATCGGGTTGTTGCCCGAGGGCGACTTGGGCAGTCCCGCCAGCATGGCCGCCTCGGCGATGGTCAGGTCCTTCATCGGCTTGCCGAAGTAGGTTTCCGCGGCCGCCGCGAATCCGTACGCGCGGTTGCCCAGGAAGATCTGATTCATATAGATCTCGAGAATCTGGTCCTTGCTCAGCAGGTGTTCGAGCTTGAAAGTGAGCAGGACTTCATAAAGCTTTCGTGTGAAGGTCTTTTCGGAGGACAGGTACACGTTGCGCGCCACCTGCATGGTGATCGTGGAGGCGCCCTGGCTCTTGACCCGGCCCAGGTTCGCCAGCGCCGCCCGCAACAGCCCCCGGTAGTCCACCCCGCCATGGGAATAGAAGCGCGAGTCCTCGATCGCCAGCACGGCGTCCTTCATCACCTGGGGAATCTGCTTGATCGGGGTGAGATTGCGCCGCTCTTCGCCGAACTCGCCGATCAGCAATCCCTCGGTCGAGTAGACCCGCAGCGGCAGCTTGGGCCGGTAGTCGGACAGGTCCGAGATGTCAGGCAGATTGGGATAGGCGACCGCCAGGGCCACGCCGCCGATGATGACCGCGGACGCAACGCCCGCCATCACGAGGCCCATGGACCAAAGGATTACGCGCAGAAAAGCTCGCAACCAGCTTCGCGGCGAGGAGGACGCCGGGGCCTCGGCAGATGGTTCAGAAGGCATAAGTGTTCACGTGGCGTCCCAGCACAGAGAGACCGACCAATTATAGAAATCAGACCTACTCACGGCTTTGCGCAAGGTAGGTCGTCACGTCATCCGTAGCCGCTCCGAGCCGCATCCGGTACCTTTCGAGTATCGCAGCTTCCAGCGTCGGGTTTTGGCAACGGTCGGCCTGGGGTCCATGGGGAAAATCCTTTACGTTACAAGGACGTTACTGCTAGTATTGAAGTGAAATCTTAAGTTTGTTACGTCTGGAGACACGGGCGTTGCAGGAGACGGAAATTGAGCTCTTTGGGGTCGTTGTTTAGCCGCCAGCCCGCGCCGCTGTTGGGCTTGGATATCAGCTCATCCAGCGTGAAGCTGGTTGAGCTGGGGCGTGACGGGGCGGGTAACCTGGTGCTGGAGCGCTGCGCCATCGAGCCGCTGGAACGCGGCTGGATTACGGATGGCAACGTCGAAAAGTTCGACGAGGTCGCCGAGGCGATGCGCCGCCTGTTGAAAAAAAGCGGGACCCGGGCGAAGAACGTGGCGATGGCACTTCCGCCGTCGGCCGTCATCACCAAGAAAATAATCCTGCCCGGCGGCCTGTCCGAGCAGGACCTGGAAGCCCAGGTGGAAGCCGAAGCCAACCAGTACATCCCATTTTCCCTGGACGAGGTCAGCCTCGATTTTTGCGTGGTCGGGCCGAGCACCACTTCGGCCGGGGACGTCGAGGTGCTGATCGCCGCCTCACGCAAGGAAAAAGTGCAGGACCGCCAAGGCTTGGCCGAGGCCGCCGGCCTCAAGCCGGTGATCATTGACGTGGAGTCCTACTCCTCGCGGCTGGCCGCCAGCCGCCTGATCCAGGCTCTGCCCAACCAGGGTGTCGACACCATGGTCGCCCTGTTCGAGGTGGGAGCTTTCACCACCAGCATGCAGGTCATCCGCAACGACGAGGTGCTCTACGACCGGGACCAGGCGTTCGG
>DATNCB010000424.1:0-3017 GCA_035571715.1 Ramlibacter sp. | reverse complement strand
CCGCGCGCGCACTTCGAAGTCGCCGGCCATGTCTTCCACCAGCGACAGGTCGCCGCCGCCTGAAAACCCCTGGCCTTCGCCCCGCAACACCGCGCAGCGAACGCTCTCGTCGGCGCTCACGTCGCGCCAGATTTCCGCCAGTTCGCGGTGTCCCTCGTGCCCGGCCGTGGGCAGCTTGCCGTTGAGCGCTCGCATCTGGATGTCCAGCACGGTGCTGTCGGGCCCGCGGCGCGTAACGGCGAGTGTCTGATAGCGTGAGTAGTCCATAACGTTGCGTGTAATGGCTGCCAAGGGATCAGAAGCTTATTGCATCCGCCTTCGGGTGCCCCGGCTTCCCCGTTGAGTTTCAAAAGCTTTCATTCGCCCGCCGCGTCAGGCCCGGCTTTGAGGTCATCATTCCCATCCGACCGTAGGCTTGGTCCTACGCTTTCAAGCGCGTGCCCGGCCTAGTGCCTGTGAGCATGCTCTGCTAGGGTCAGACAGCATGAATTTTGTGGACATTCTTTACCCATCGTGCGCGTTGTTCCTCGATTTCGACGGGACGCTGGTCGACTTGGCCGAACAGCCCGAAGCCGTGATCGTGCCCTCCGGCCTGGTCGACACGCTGGGCGCACTGGACAAGTACCTCGGGGGCGCGATCGCCCTGATTTCGGGCCGCCCGATCGAGCAGGTCGATTCGTTCCTGGACCCTTTGAAGCTGCCGGTCGCCGGCGTGCATGGAACGGAGCGGCGCGGCCGGGACGGCACTGTCACGCTGCTGTCGACCCATCCGTTGCAGCTGGTGGAAGAAGCCGCGCTGGCGCTGGCGGTCCAGCATCCGCAACTGCGGGTCGAGAACAAGCGCGGCTCGGTCGCCCTGCATTACCGGCAGGCGCCTGAGCTCGAGCAGCTCTGTCTGCACGCGATGCAAAGTGCGGTGGAGGAGTCGCCGGGCCTGACGCTGCTGCGCGGCAAGATGGTGGTCGAAGCCAAGCCCGGTGGCGCCAGCAAGGGCCACGCGATCGAAGCATTCCTGAAGGAAGCGCCATTTGCCGGGCGCATGCCGGTGTTCGTCGGGGACGATTTCACCGATGAAGTGGGCTTCTCCACAGTGCAGCGCATGCGCGGCCTCGGGGTCAAGGTGGGCGAGGGCGCCAGCGTCGCCTGGCATCGGCTGGAGTCGCCCGCCTCGCTCCGCAACGAGCTGCAGACGGCCGTGGCCGCCAAGGCCGCGAAGGCGAGCGCATGAATTCGCCCCTGCAGACGGCGGCGCCATCGCTGAACCTGGGCGTCGTCGGCAACTGCGCCTACAGCGCCCTGGTCGACGAACGCGGCCGCATCGTGTGGTGCTGCCTGCCGCGCTTCGACGGCGATCCCGTGTTCAATGCCCTGCTCGATCCGAGCGAAGCGGCCAGCGGCTGGTCATTCGAGATCGAGGATTTCGAGCGCAGCGAACAGGACTACAAACCCAACACCGCGATCCTGCGCACCCGCTTGTTCGACACCCAAGGGCAGGGCGTCGAGATCACCGATTTCGCGCCGCGTTTCTCCAGCCGCGACCGCATGTTCCGGCCGCTAACGCTGATTCGCCGCGTCAAGGTGATCTCGGGGACGCCGCGGCTGCGGGTGCTGATTCGCCCCCGCTTCGACTGGGGCCGCCAGGTCCCCACCCTCACCCAGGGCAGCCATCACATCCGCTACGTCGGCACGGCGCAGACGCTGCGCCTGACCAGTGATGCCCCGCTCAATTACGTGCTGGCCGAAACCTTCTTCGTGGTCGATCGCCAGATGAATTTCATCCTCGGGCCGGACGAGACACTGATGGGCGGCATCGAGGAAACCGCCCGCCTGTTCGAGCAGGAAACCGCCAGCTACTGGTGTACCTGGGCGCGGCGGCTGGCCATTCCGCTGGAGTGGCAGGACGCGGTGATCCGCGCGGCAATCACGCTGAAGATGTCGCTGTTCGAAGACACCGGTGCGATCGTCGCGGCGATGACCACCAGCATCCCCGAGGCGCCCAACAGCGGGCGCAACTGGGATTACCGCTTTTGCTGGCTGCGCGATGCCTTCTTCGTGGTTCGGGCGCTCAACAGCCTGTCCGAAGTCGGCACGATGGAAGACTACCTGCGCTGGCTCAACAACATCGTGGTGCGCTCGCGCGGCGGGCACATCCAGCCGCTCTACGGCATCGGCCAGGAAGAGCAGTTGCCCGAGGCCATCCTGGGCCACCTGCCTGGCTACCGCGCCCAGGGCCCGGTGCGCGTGGGCAACCAGGCCCAGGAGCACTTCCAGCATGACGTGTACGGCAACATCATCCTGGGAGCCTCCCAATCGTTCCACGATCACCGGTTGTTCCGCCGCGCCGGCCGCGCCGAGTTCGGCTACCTGGAAGCGGTGGGCGAACAAGCGTTTCTGGTTCACGACCAGCCTGACGCCGGCATGTGGGAATTGCGCACCCGCGCGCGCATCCATACGTCGTCGGCGCTGATGTGTTGGGCCGCCTGCGACCGGCTGGCGAAGGTGGCCGCGACGCTGGACCTGCCTGAGCGGATCCGCTTCTGGCGCGAGCGCGCGGACAAGGTGCGCGAGCGGATCCTGCGCGAAGCCTGGAGCGAGCAGCGCCAGGCCTTCGCCGAAAGCTTCGGCGGGCGCGACCTGGACGCCAGCGCCCTGCTGATGGCCGAAGTGGGTTTCATCGATCCCAACGATGCCCGCTTCATCGCCACTGTGGATGCGCTGGAGCGATCGCTGTGCGACGGACCGTACATGCGCCGCTATGAGGCGCCCGACGATTTCGGCAAGCCCGAAACGGCCTTCAACATCTGCACGTTCTGGCGGATCGATGCACTCGCGCGCATCGGTCGGCGCGGCCAGGCACGGGAAATCTTCGAGGTCATGCTCAAGAGCCGCAATCCGCTGGGCCTGCTGTCGGAGGACACCCATCCGGTCAGCGGCGAGATGTGGGGCAACTTCCCGCAGACCTATTCGATGGTCGGGCTGATCAATGCGGCGGTGCGGTTGTCGGCACCCTGGGACAC
>DATNCB010000423.1:0-2917 GCA_035571715.1 Ramlibacter sp. | reverse complement strand
GCTCACTGGTGCACCATCGGTGTGTCGGTGATCTTTTCGAAGGGATTGCTGGTGCACCATCCGGTGTGTCGGTGATCTTGGATGGATCGCCGATGCACCCGAGGTGGCTGCTGGGTCATCGCCCTGCTCGCTTGACGCTGTTGACGTCCAGCATGAGTTTTGCGAGGCCCGGCAGTTCCCAGGGCGTGCCGACCGTCAACAGGGCTGTGCGCCAGTGAGCGCCGATCAGTGAGCGACGCGGCTGTCACGTTCTGGCACCGAAAGTCGGGTGCCTCCCCACTGGGTTCAGCAGCGAGGAGGCTGTCGTGAAGTGTGCCCCAATTTTCCTGCCCGACCAACCGGCCAACGGACTGACCGCTGGGATCGACTGGGCTCGCGATGACCACGCCCTGGCCATCGTGGATGCTCGAGGTAAGCAGATCTACCGAGACACCGTCGAACACAGCGACGCTGGATTGCGCGCCCTGCTGAAGCTGCTCGCCAACCATGGTGTCGGCGAGGTCGCGATCGAACGCCCGGATGGCCCGGTCATCGACGCCCTGCTCGATGGTGGCCTGACCGTCGTGGTCATCAGCCCCAACCAGGTCAAGAACCTGCGCGGACGCTACGGTTCGGCCGGCAACAAAGACGATCGTTTCGATGCCTTCGTGCTCGCCGATACCTTGCGCACCGATCGTGCCCGCCTGCGTCCGTTGACTCCCGATAGTCCGGCTACCGTCGCACTGCGCCGCGCTTGCCGCGCCCGCAAGGACCTTGTCGCTCATCGGGTCGCACTGGCTAACCAGCTGCGCGAGCATCTGCGCCGTGTCTTTCCAGGTGCTGTCGGTTTGTTCGCCGACATCGACAGCCCGATCAGCTTGAGCTTCCTGAGCCGCTTCGACTGCCAAGACCGTGCCGACTGGCTCTCGCCCAAACGCCTGGCCGCCTGGCTGGCCAGCGTCGGCTACTGCGGCAGAACCGATCCCGCCGTCCTGCACGCCCGCTTGACCGACGCGCCACGAGGAGCCACCGGAGACCACGGCACTGCCGAAAGCCGCGTCACCCAAGCATATTTGGCTGTCCTTGCCAGCCTGACCGACCAGATCAAAGCCCTGTCGATTCAGATCGACGAACAACTGGCCCTGCACACCGACGCCCACATCTTCACCAGCCTGCCTCGCGCCGGGCGCATCCGCGCCGCCCGACTGCTTGCCGAGATCGGTGACTGCCGCGCCCGCTTCCCCACACCGGAATCGCTGGCCTGTCTGGCCGGCGTGGCACCCTCTACCCGACAATCCGGCAAGATCCGTAGCGTTGGATTCCGCTGGTCTTGCGACAAACAACTGCGCGACGCCGTTACCGACTTCGCCGGTGACTCCCGACGGGCCAACCCCTGGGCCGCCGACCTCTACGATCGCGCCATCGCCCGCGGCCACGACCACCCCCACGCCGTACGCATCCTGGCCCGTGCGTGGATCTACGTCATCTGGCACTGCTGGCAAGACAACACCGCCTACAACCCCGACCAACACGGAGCACTGCAACGCCTCATCCAAAGCCGAAACCACGCAGCGGCTTGACACAGGGCTACTCATGGGATGTCGTGCCGGTTCGAAGCACTGATCCATTAGGCCGCCGCTGGGTGTCCTTCGGCTCGAACGGAATTCATCGGCACTGATCCAAGGGAGGCCAACCTGATGCTGTTCGTCGGAGACGACTGGGCAGAAGACCATCACGACGTGTACCTGATGAACGACACCGGCGACCGGCTCGCCTCGCAGCGGTTGCCCGAAGGCCTGGCCGGGATCAGTCGGTTGCACGCGCTGATCGCCGAGCATGCCGAGGACCCCGCCCAGGTCGTGATTGGCATCGAAACCGACCGCGGCTTGTGGGTAGATGCGTTGACCGCGGCCGGATATCAGGTGTTCGCGATCAACCCGCTGGCGGTGGCCCGCTACCGCGACCGCCACCATGTCTCGGGGGCCAAGTCCGATGCCTCCGATGCCAAACTGCTTGCCGATCTGGTGCGCACCGACCGGCACAACCACCGCCGCATCGCCGGCGACAGCCCGGACGCCGAGGCGATCAAGGTGCTGGCCCGGGCCCATCAGAATCTGATCTGGGCGCGCACCCGGCACAGTAACGCCCTGCGTTCGGCACTACGGGAGTACTACCCGGCCGCGCTGGAGACGTTCGAGAATCTGGCCGATCGTGACGCGCTGGCAATCCTGGGCCGCGCTCCCACCCCCGCCGACGCCAAGCGGCTCAGTGTGTCCAAGATCCGGGCTGCGCTCAAAGCCGCAGGGCGCCAACGCAATCTCGACACCCGAGCGCTAGAGATTCAGGAAAAACTGCGCACCCCCCAGCTCGCCGCCCCCGCCGCGGTCACCGCCGCGTTCGGAGCCAGTACCCGGGCCGCAGTCGGGATCATCGCCGAACTGAACCGCCAGATCGCCGACCTCGAAGCCGAACTGGCGACACATTTTGAGGCACACCCGGACGCCGACATCTACCGCTCCCTGCCAGGACTTGGTGTCATCCTCGGCGCCCGGGTGCTTGGCGAGTTCGGGGACGACCCGAACAGATACACCGACGCCAAGTCTCGCAGAAACTACGCCGGAACCTCACCCCTGACCATCGCGTCGGGCAAGAAACGCGCCGTGCTTGCCCGCCATGTCCGCAACCGCCGCCTCTATGACGCCGTCGACCAATGGGCGTTCTGTGCGATCACACACAGCCCGGGAGCCCGCGCCTACTACGACCAGCGCCGCGCAGCCGGCGACCTCCACCACCAAGCCCTACGCGCCCTGGGAAACCGCCTCGTCGGGATCCTGCACGGCTGCCTGCGCCACCAAACCCACTACGACGAACACAAAGCCTGGGCACACCGTCAAGCCGCCGCGGCGGCTTGACAACCTACGCCCCTGGGATGTCTAAC
>DATNCB010000422.1:0-1606 GCA_035571715.1 Ramlibacter sp. | reverse complement strand
GTGAGAAAGCGCAGCACGTCGGTTTTTCGGCTGCTGAGCCGCAAGAGCAGATTGTGGCCAACCCGGCGCGGCGGCCGACCGCGACGTTTGCCTTCGCCGACAGTGCGGATCAATGCCGGTTGCGCGTTATGGAATGCCAGGCCGTCCACCAGGATGGTGTCATAACATCGCTCGAACAATCTGATCAGGCCCGGCTTCAACGGCACGCCGCGTTCACGCGCCAGGTTGCTGGCGTGGCAGGCGCGGCGCAGCAGGCGCTGCATCCGGCGCGCCCAGTCCTCTTTTTCGATCTCGACCAGCGCCTTCAGTTCGCGCAGATGATGCGCGTTGCACAGCGCATGTAGCACGCCGGTCAGCGTGTAGTACGGCTTCCAGTGGTCATGCACGACAATGCCGGAGACGTTCGCCAGCAGGCTGCCGCGCCTGGACGAGACCCGGTAGAGGGTGAGCCACAGGGTCGAGGCGATGTGCAGCCACTGCGTCTTGCCGCCGATGCGGAAGCCGGTTTCATCCAGGTGCTTGACCGCCGCCGCCGCGACCAGGTCGCGCACGACATCGACGAAGCCCGCGTAGCGCATGGCGCAATCGCGGCTGATCCGCGCGATGGTCGCGGCCACCAGCGTCACGCCGAACAGATCGGCCATCAGTCTGGCCAGACGCTTCTCGGGCAGCAATTGGTAGTGCAGCAGATACAGCACAAAGGCACCGATCCGCGGGCCGTATTGCACCGGCGCGGTGACCCCGCCCGGGAAAGCCGCGCGCGTCTGTGTGCCGCAGGCGGTGCAGCGGCAGCCATGCGCGCGGTGCTCGGTGACGATCAGTGGTTTCGGTTCAGGCAGATCGAACACCTGTCGGGCGACGTGATCGATCGCCATCGCCGCGCTCAATCGCTTGCCGCACCCGGCGCAGGCAGTCGGATAGTGGTTGATCGTGGCATCAGGGGTTTCCGTCCGGCGTAACGTCTTTCCGGGGTGGCCGGTCTGACCGCCGGTCGTCTTGCCGGACGGTTCACGCAGGCTGCTGACCCGCGGTGGCTTCGTCAGTCCGTCGCTGGACGGTGGCTTGCCGCTGTTGCGGCTGTTCAACCCGAGACGGCGCTCCAAGTCCGCTAATCGCCCAAGCAGCGCCGCGTTCTCGGCACGCAGTTGCACAATCTCGGCCTGCAAGGTCGCAATCACCGCATCGCTGTTTGTCGCGGCCGGGGCGCTGTCTCCACAGGGTGTGTCGTCGGGCGGTGCCATCGACACGTTGACTCGTACTCCCCCGTGACCTGTCAATACCCCTCGTCACGGCCGTGACCTGGGCTGTTACAAAAAATCAGGGAGCGCATGGCTGGGAAAGGGTGTAAATGTTACGTGTTCAATATCGCACGTCACGCGCCCGTGAGGTAGGGGGATAGCAATAAATCGTAATCTGTAGTATGTTGTTGCGGATGCTAATCGTCTAATGGGGGTTTTTGAGTATTGAGCGTAATTCGACAATACTTACGCCCAATTTGTTATCGATAGAACACCTGCCGCAGCGCATTGTAGGTATAGCGCCATATTGGATTTCGCGGCCATTCGCCAAATGCTAGCCGTGTATACAACCGCTTGTTAAGCTGTTT
>DATNCB010000421.1:0-13379 GCA_035571715.1 Ramlibacter sp. | reverse complement strand
CCCGGTGTACCGGCAGGGCAACCACCTCAGGGGTGCGAGCGCCGTGGTCGACAAGGATCTGGCCAGCGGCAAGCTGGCCGAGATGATCGACGCCGACCTGCTCATCATCCTGACGGCGGTGGAACGCGTGGCGCTGAACTTGGGCAAACCCGACCAGCGCTGGTTGGACCAGCTGAGCGTGGACGAGGCCCGCCGCTACATGAGCGAAGGCCACTTCTCCAAGGGATCGATGCTGCCCAAGGTGCAGGCTGCGGTGGACTTTGCCGCCTCCAGGCCCGGCCGCTCGGCCCTGATCACGCTGCTGGTCAAGGCCAAGGACGGCATTGAAGGACGCACGGGCACACGAATAGGATGACCCAGCCCAGGCGGCTTCGAGAACCTGCTGAAGCGGGGCCGGATCCAGAAGATTCCCGTCGTCTGGGCCTGCCAGGCGGAGGGCTCCAGCGCGATCGCGCGCGCATTGGCGTCGCCGTTTTCCGCGAGCGATGCGTTCGGGCCGCCTCGATCCTCGAAGACTGTGGCCGATTCGATTGCGGTCCATGTGCCGCGCAACGGCTTGCATGCCTTGAGCAAGCTCAAGCGCTACGGCGGCGAGGGCGTCACAATCTCAGACGCAGAGATCCTCTCGGCGCAAAAGACGCTCTCCGCGGGATCGGGCCTGTTTGCCGAACCGTCGTCGAGCGCCGCTTTCGCCGGTTGGCTCAAGGTGCGAGATCGCCTGCCGGCTGAAGAAAATTGCGTGGTGCTGATCACCGGCTCCGGTTTAAAGGACATCAAATCCGCGGCACAAGGCCTCGGATTGAACACATGAAGGTTTCCCATGATTGATCTGAAGATCGACACCGCCCAGCGGAAAAAGAACATCCGGCGCTGCCGCGACAACGGCATCATCCTGCCCACGTATGCGCAGATGCGCGATCCCGCGCTGATCCCGGAAGGCGTGAAAAAAGAGCTGGCGGACATCGGGATGTGGGACGTCCATGTCCGCAATCTGTTTCGCATCAACTGGCACAACGAGCCGGTGGAAAAGGGCGGCGGTTTTGGCGGTGTCAATTACGTCGAGTTGCCCCGCGCCATCACCGGTACCAAGGCGCGCATCGTCGGCATCGCCGGCAAGTGGTTTCCGACCGGCGCGCACAAGGTCGGTCCGGCGATTTCCTGCCTGTTGCCCGAGCTGGTGACCGGTCGCTTCGATCCCACGACGAAGAAGGCAGTCTGGCCGAGCACGGGCAATTACTGTCGCGGGGGCGCCTACATCTCGCGACTGCTGTCCTGCCCGTCGGTCGCGATCCTGCCTGCAGGCATGTCGCAGGAGCGCTTTGCCTGGCTGCGAACGATGGCCGAGGAGGTCATTGCCACGCCGGGTTGCGAATCCAACGTCAAGGAAATCTTCGACAAGTGCATCGAGCTCGAGCGCACCCGGCCCGATGCAGTCATCTTCAACCAGTTCGACCAGTTGCCCAATGCCCTCTGGCACTACAACGTGACCGGCCCGGCAATGGCGGAGGTGTTCAGGAAAATCGCCCGGCCGGGTGACGTGGTGGCGGGTGCCGTGCTGGCCTCCGGCTCCGCGGGCACGATGTCGGCGGGGTCTTACCTGCGCGATACATTTCCCGGCGCCAAGGTGGCTGTGGGCGAGGCCTTGCAGTGCCCCACCATCCTGGAAAACGGGTTCGGCGATCACCGCATCGAAGGCATCGGCGACAAGCACATTCCCTGGATCCACAACATGCGGGAAACGGATGCGGCCATCGGCGTCGACGACGAACTGCCGATCCGCTTCATGCGCCTGTTCAACGAGCCCGCCGGCAGGAAGCTGCTCGCCGAAAACGGCGTCACCGGCAGCGTCCTCGAACGCCTCGAGTGGATGGGGATTTCCGGCATTGGCAACATGATCGGCGCGATCAAGTTCGCCAAGTACTACGAGCTCGGTGAAAGCGATGTGGTCTTCACGGTGCTGACCGACTCGATGGCCATGTATCAAAGTCGCCTGGCCGAACTCAATACGGAACGGGGCGCCTATGACCAGCGCCAGGCCGACCGGGATTACGACCGGCTCGCGGGCATCGAGATCGACCACGTGCTCGAGCTCTCGCAGGTCGACAAACGCCGCGTGCATCAGCTCAAGTATTTCTCATGGGTGGAGCAGCTCGGCAAGTCCGTTGACGAACTGCGTGCCCAATGGAGCGATCACCGCAATTACTGGGGCTGCCTGCGCACCCAGTCCGCGGAGCTGGACAAAATGATCGAGGAATTCAACGCCGAGGTGCTGGCGGGGTAACGTTGGTCCATCATGAAATCGCTTCGGGAACTCTATCGGATCGGGCTCGGCCCTTCGAGCAGCCACACCATGGGGCCGCGCTTTGCGGCTGAAGCCTTTGCGCCAGCCCTGCCCGAGGCAACGGCGAGCGTCAGGGTCACGCTCTTTGGAAGCCTCGCGGCGACCGGTCGCGGCCACCTGACCGACCATGCCGTCAGCGTGCCGTTTGCGCCACGGCCGGTGGAGATCCTCTGGGTGCCGGAAAAAAGCCTGCCGCGGCACCCCAATGGGATGCAGTTCGAGGCGCTCGATGGCGCCGGCAATGTCATGGCCTCACGCATCGCGTACTCGGTCGGCGGCGGCGCTTTGCTCGACGAAGAGGGCCGGCCGGATGGCGGGCCCGAGGTGTATCCCTATACGGCCATGAGCGAGGTGCTGCAGGAAACCGAGCGCAACGGACTGCTGATGTGGGAACTCGTCCGCCGGCACGAAGGCGAGTCGATCTGGGCCTATCTCGGCGAGGTCTGGACCACGATGAAGCGGGCCATTGAAACGGGCCGCAACGCCGAAGGGCGACTGCCGGGCAGCCTGAATGTGCCGCGCAAGGCCTCCGCCTATCACGCCCGCGCCCAAAACATGGCCGGGTACTTCGGCCAGACGGCGCTGCTGTTCGCCCACGCACTGGCGGTGTCCGAGGAAAACGCCGCAGGAGGCGAAGTCGTGACTGCACCGACTTGCGGCGCCTGCGGAGTGTTGCCGGCCGTGCTGCTTTTCCTGCAGGAGCAATCCAAGCTGTCGGAACAAAAGATCCTGTATGCCCTGGCCACTGCCGGCCTGGTCGGGAACATCGTCAAGCGCAACGCTTCGATTTCGGGCGCCGAGGTCGGCTGCCAGGGCGAAGTGGGTACCGCCTGTGCCATGGCCGCAGCCGCCGCTGCTCAACTCTTGGGCGGATCGGTGCGCCAGATCGAATATGCAGCCGAGATGGGCCTCGAGCATCACCTCGGCCTCACCTGCGATCCGATCGGCGGCTATGTCCAGATTCCCTGCATCGAACGCAACGCCGTTGCCGCGGTGCGCGCCGTCGACTGCGCGGCTTATGCCTTGCTCTCGGACGGGAGCCATATCGTTTCTTTCGACGAAGTGGTGCGCACCATGTGGGAAACCGGCCGCGACCTGAAATCGACCTATCGCGAAACAGCCGAGGGCGGCCTGGCCAAGATCTACCTGCAAGGCATGAAGGGACAGGGCAGTTTTCCCGGAATGGGAAGTTGATACTGCTTGCCCGTTGATCCGAGCCCTTGTCCGACAACCGGCAGAGTTGCCGGTTGCGTAGCATCACTGACGCCGCCGGAAGTGGGGCGGCTCAGCAAAGGAACAACATGTACAGACTCATCTTCACCGCAGCTCTGATCGCGCTTGTGTCCGCCTGTTCCGTCACAACAGTGGACCGGACCAGCACCGTGCCGCTCACTGGCACCATGGGCGCTCCCGGCTACATCGGCAGCGGCAACTGGATGGACAACTACGGCGGCGGGCCGAATTAGGCCGGTCTGGTGCAAGCCATGCGACAGGGCCGGCTCGAGTAGCAAGAATTCGTAAGCGTTCGCGTGACAGTCTTCACGCATTCTTTGCGGCGGGGCGTCGTCGCCACTGCCGTGCATTCCGTTGAAACAGTAACCGCAGCACGCCTGCGGCTCGACCTCAACGGAGACGTGAATGATGGACGCACGACGCATGGTACCCAGCCGGTTCCGGCTGTGTTTCCGCTCGCTATTCGACAGCGGACGCGGGTACGCATTCCCATGCGACGGCGACGGCCGGGTCGACCTCGATGAGCTGAGCGAATGCGCCCGCAACAACTACCTGTACGCCCGGGCGATGGTCGGCCGCGAGCTCGCCACGCCGGCCGTGGAGCCGGCCGAACTGCACTGAACGCGGCTGGCGCGAGTGCGGCCGGCTTCAGAGTTGCGCTTGTCAGCGCCCCTTCGGCGGGCCTTTGCCGCCGCCGGCGCCCGGTGCCGGGTGGGTAGGCAAGGTCTTCTCGATCACCTTCTCGTCCGGCACATCGTGCGGACCGTCTTCATCCGGGATCGGTGGAACTTGAGCGTCGAGCGATTCTTCGCGATCGCTGGCGCTTCCTGGTCGGTTCTGAGCTGCTCTCATGGCATCTCTCCTGTGCGTTTCAAAATGGGTCCAGCATGGCCCCTGAGGCGGAGCAGGCCAAGTCATCAATGACAGTTGTTGGCGTAGGACAGTTTCTCCTGATCCATGCCAAAAGCAAGCTGGAGCTCAGCCGCACCGGGCCACGCTGGGGCAAAATACGCCCTGACCGAGGAGTCTTCATGCCAATTTATGAGTACGCCTGCCATCAGTGCGGGAACGAATTCGAGGCGCTGGTGCGTTCGGGCACGGTTCCCGAGTGCCCGAGTTGTCATTCCCGTGAACTGAAGAAAATGCTGTCCGTCTTTGCTACGGCGGCATCCGGGCCGGAATCGGCACCGGCATTGGCGGATCCATGTGCCTCTTGCGGGCACGGGCCCGGCGGCTGTGGAATGAACTGACGCCGCGCAATTCGCTAGTCGGCCTTCGCCCCCGAGAACTGCACGATCTTTGCCCACTTCTCGGTCTCCATCTTGTGGATGGCCCAGAACTGCTCGGGCGTTCCGGGCAGGGGCACCCCGCCAAGCGCGGCCAGCCTGGTTTTCATGGCGGGATCGGCAAGCGCCGCATTGATTTCCCGATTGAGCCGCTCGATGGCAGCCGCGGGCGTGCCCTTCGGCGCGGCAGCACCGAACCACGCACTCGCTTCATAGCCCGGCACGAACTCCGCGACAGCGGGCACGTCCGGAAGCGCCGGGGAGCGCTCCGCCGTCGTGACGCCGAGCGCACGCACTTCGCCACCGCGGATGTGGGCGATGATGGAAGGCATGTTGTCGAAGAGGACGTCCACCTGCCCGCCGATCAGGTCGGTGGTCGCGGGGCCGGCACCCTTGTATGGGATGTGCTTCATGCCGATGCCGGTCATGTACTTGAAAAGCTCGCCGGACAGGTGCACGGACGTACCCGCGCCCGACGAGGCCATGTTGATCTTGTCCGGATTCTTCTTGCCGTAGTCGATGAACTCCGCGACGTTCTTCGCGGGAAAGTCCTTTCTCACCGTCATGACGTTCGGCACGCGGATGATCCCGCCGATCGGCACCAGGTCGTCGAGGAACACGAACGGCAGCTTGCGGTACAGCGTCGCATTGATTGCATTGGCGGGATTGACGAGAAATATCGTGTAGCCGTCCGCCGGAGCACGCACGACGAACTCGGTGCCGATGTTGTTGCCGGCGCCGGCCTTGTTCTCGATGATGACCTGCTGCCCCAGGCGCTGCGAGAGCCACTGCCCCATGAGACGCGCGAGCAGATCCGTCGTGCCGCCGGGCGGATAGGACACGATCCATTTGATCGGCTTGGTCGGATAGTCGCCTTCCGCGGCCGCAGCCCCAGCAAAGGCGGTGCAGAGCAGGACGATGCCCGCGACGAACTTTTGCAGCAGACGCATCATCGCTCCTCGTATTTGTTGTCGGCGGGCCCGACGCCCAGCGGCGGCGGCAGCAGGTTCACGATGCGACTGAAGAGAGCGGTGAACTCCTTTTCGGGGGGGTAGCCCGTCAGGGGATCTCGGTTCAGCTCGAATTCGGCGTTGACGCGGGCCCAGTCCGCAACCGTCAACAGTTCGCTGGCCAATGGCAGCACGTGCTCCTCCTCGGCTTGCATATGCCCGATGTACCCATCGCAATAAGCCTCGACAGCCGCCGCGAAGGCCGCGAACCGGCTGTCGCCGAGCATTTCGTACTCGAGCAGCAGATGCTGGAGATGAAGAATTTCCTGCTCGCCGTAAGCGTGTTCGCGCTCCAGCTTGTCCAGCAGCGCGGCGGCCTGTGTGCTGCGCGCACGCAAGTACCTGAACAAGTGGTGCGATTCCTTCGGATGATGCAGCCGCTCGGGGAACGCGTCGATATAGAAGGTCAAGGTGCGCAACGCTTCGAAGTTGGGTTGCGCGTGCTGCTCGCGGATTTCCCGAACGAGCTCGCGCAGCGCATGCAGCACGGCTGCGATCGCCTGGTGTTCGTCGCGAATGATGGTCAAGGCTTTGGGAACCATGCTCGCTCCATCCCGCCGGTTGTATTCAGAAGCTGCCATATTCGCCTCGCAAATCCTGCGCCGCTTGCACCATCGCCGCGAGCTTGCCCTGCGCGATTTCGCGCGGCAGGTATTTCATGCCGCAGTCAGGCGCGAGTATCACCTGTTCCGGCGCAACGTGCTTGAGGGCCCGCCGGATGCGCTCGACGATCACGGCGGGCGTTTCAACGTTCATGTCGGCAAGATCGATGCAGCCCACCAGGATCTGCTTGCCTTTCAATTCGGCGAGTACCCGCGTGTCCAGGTGCGACTGCGCCGTTTCGACCGACACCTGCCGGCAGTGGCAAGCCGCCAGCTCGGGCAGGAACGAATAGCCGCTCGGGCGCTTGTGAATGATGGCCGCGTAGCCGAAGCAGATATGGACACAGGTCGTCCCACGAACCCCTTCCAGCGCCCGGTTCAGCGCCGCCAGCCCGTACTGCCTGGCCTTCTCCGGCCGCGCCTGCATGTAGGGCTCGTCGATCTGCACCACGTCGGCGCCGGCGGCGAACAGGTCCCTGATCTCGGCGTTCACGGCCTGCGCGTAATCCAGCGCTGCCTCTTCTTCGCTCTGGTAGAAATCGTTCTGCGCCTGCTGCAGCATCGTGAACGGCCCCGGCACCGTCATCTTCGTCATGCGAGTCGTATGCCGCTTCAGGAACTCGAGGTCTTGCACCTCGACTGCATGGCGGCGGCGAATCTTCCCGACGATGCGCGGCACGGGATTGGGATGGCCCGACCGGTCCAGTGCGCTGCCGGGGTTGTCGAGGTCCACACCATCGAGTGCCGTGGCGAAGCGGTTGGAGTAGCTCTCGCGCCGGATCTCGCCGTCCGAGACGATGTCCAGCCCGGCTTCCTCCTGCGCCCGGATCGCGAGCAAGGTCGCGTCGTCCTGCGCCTGCGCGAGGTACGGCTCGGGCACGCGCCACAGTTCGCGGGCGCGCACGCGCGGCGGAAAGCGGCCCGCCAGTTTCGCGCGATCGATCAGCCAATCCGGTTGCGGGTAGCTGCCGACGATGGTGGTGGGAAACAGCATGGTTCTTCCTTTCAGATGCCGACCTCACCCTGGCGCGCGTGGTCACTTGCCGCACGGGAATCCGCCGGCCTCCTCGTGCCGAGCATTGCGTCGAGTTCGCCGTTGTGCTCTCCGAGCGTCGGCGGCGGCCGCACGTGCAAGGAGCGCTCGCCGTCGAACGAGACCGGCGAACGGACGGTGCGGAATTCGCCCATCGTCGGGTGCTGCGCGGAGACGAGCAGTTGCAGGTGCCTGGCCTGCGGATCCTTCAGCGCCTCGCTGGTGTCGTACATGGGCGCGTGCGGCACGTCCCGCGCCAGCAGCCGGTTGCACCACTGCAGGCGCGAGCGTGTACGGAAGACCGTGCCGAGCAACTTGATCAGCGCTTCCTGGTTCTCGATGCGCGCCTCCCGCGTCGCAAAGCGCGGATCCTTGAACATGTCCGGCTGCTCGATCGCACTGGCCAGGCCCTGCCAGAACTTCTCGGGTGACGACATGTGCAGTGCGATCCACTTGCCGTCCGCGCACTCCATCACATAGGACTGCGACACGCTCGGCCGGCTGTACGGGCCCATGATCTCGCCGGCGGAGTAGTAGTGCGTGAAGGCGTCGAGGTTGAAGTGCGCCATTGCCTCCAGCATCGACACTTCCACTTTGCGGCCGGTGCCGGTGACGCAGCGCTCGTGCAGCGCTCCCAAGATGCCGTAGGCGGCGTAGAAGCCGGTCACCACATCGGCGATCGCCGGCCCGACCACGCGCGGGTTCTCGGGATTGACCAATAGCCTCAAGTAGCCGCTGGCCGCTTGCGCCACGGTGTCGTAGCTGGGGCGCGCCGCCGACGGCCCGGTCGCGCCGAACCCGCTGATCGAGCAGTAGATCAGGCACGGATTGATCTCGCGCAGTTTCTTCTCGCCCACGCCCAGCTCATCGGCTACGCCGGGCCGGAAATTCTGGACGTACACGTCGGCGGTGCGCGCCAGGTCGTACAGGCGCGCGCGGTCCGCGGCATCCTTGGTGTTGAGCGTGATGCTGCGCTTGTTGCGGTTGTAAGTCTGGAAATGCGGACTGTAGAGACCGCCCTTGAATGCGCGGAACGGGTCGCCGGTGCCCGGCTGCTCGATCTTGATCACGTCGGCGCCCAGGTCCCCCAGCAGCATGCCGCAGGCCGGCCCGGTGATGAAGGTTCCCTGTTCCAGGACGCGCACGTCCTTGAGCACCGCGATCATGAACGGTTGCCTTTCGCGGGCGGCGGCAGGCCTTCGTACACCAGCTCGCGGGTGGCCTGGTACGACAAGGCGAAGCCGCTGGCGTTGACGGCCTCTTCGGTCAGATGGGCGATCAGTCCGGCCGCGCGGGCGAGGATCGGCACGCCACGCAGCGCCCGCAACGGAAAATTGGTGCCAAGCAGCACTGCCGGAATCGCGGCCGACACGTTCAGCCGCAGGTCCTTGCCGACAACTTCGGGAATGACGCCCTCCACGCTTTCCGCAATCTGCACGAAGCGCAGGCTGATTCCGGCATCCTTGGCGACTTCGAACAGCCGCGCGACGCGCGGATCGCGCTCCTTGTGCAAGGGATGGCCGTAACCGGGAATGGGCTGGCCGGCGGTGCGCCAACGCGCCACGACTTGCCTCGCGGCGCTGCGAAGGTCACCGCCCTCGCCCGCCGCTTCGTCGATTTCGCTGAACATGCGGCCAGCCGTCTCCGACGCGCCCAGGATCACGCTGCCGCAGCCCAGGATGCCGGCCGCGACCGCGCCCTGCAGCGCGTCCGGTGCCGCGGCGTAAGTCATACGGCTGGCCTGCACGCTCGGGACCATGCCGTGTTCGGCGATCGCGACCAGCGTGGCGTCCAGCACCGCCGAGTCGGCGGCACTGGGCCGCACACCGGTAACCAGCAGGCTGAAGTAATCGGTGAACGAAATGCGGCCGATCAGGTCGCGGCACAGGTCCTCGCCGCGCACCGTGATGCTGTGCTCGTCGGAGGTGCTGATCGCCGTGCGGGGGATGGTGGACTTGCCGATCTTCATCGCGCTCACTCACCGACCGGAATCAGGCGGAAGTCGTAGTGCGCCACGTGATAGGGCTTGTCCATCTTGCGCCCGTCCATCGCGGTGCCGGCGCCGCAGCGCTCGAATTCCACGATCAGGCTGTCTCGCACACCGAACACCGCATCGGAGTCGAGGAACGGGCTGTCCTTGACGAACAGGTGCGTCGTCACTTCGCGATGGCCGGGTGCGGACACCTTCATGTGCATGTGCCCCGGGCGATTCGGGTGCCGTCCCATGCGGTTGAGCATCTCGCCGACCGGGCCGTCGGTGGGCACCGGGTAGTAGGTGGGACGGATCGACCAGAACCAGTAGCGGCCTTGCGCGTCGGTGCGGATGCGGGCGCGCGCGCGCATGCCGCCGTCCTCCATCTGCATGTCGTAAACACCTTCGCCATCGCCCGACCAGACATCGAGCAGCGCGCTGGCGAGCGGTTTGCCTTCGAGGTCCGTCACGCGGCCGTTGTACAGCGCCGGTTCGCCTGCGACGCCGGGAGCGATGTCGCTGCCCAATGGCATTTCCGGCGCTCCTTCCCAATAGAACGGACCTTGTACCGTCGCTTCGGTGGCGGGCGTGGCGCCTTGATGGCCCTGCAGCGCCTTCGCGTGGGCGAGCGCCACGACCAGCATCGACACACCCAGCGTGTCCGACAGCAGGATGAACTCCTGCCGCTTCTCGTTGCACGCCTTGCCGCACGCGGTCAGGAATTCGATCGCCTTGAACCACTCGTCACCCTGCAGGTCGACATCGCGCACGAAGTCGTGCAGGTGCCGCACGAGCGAGGTCATGATCTGCTTGAAGCGCGGATCCTGGCATTCGTCCAGGCGCGCGATCACGGCATCGGTGAGGCTCTCGGTGTCGTACTCAAGTGCTCTCATGCGCTTATCTCCATGAATGGAACAACGCGACCGCGATCCGGGCCGCAAGCACAGCGGGACTCTATCGATTGACAGCAACCGCAGGAAGTGAAGAATTTCGATGGTCGTTATCGATGGCGACGATGATTCGCGAGGGTTAACCCTATGGAACTGCGGCACCTGCGGTATTTCGCCGCCTTGGCGGAATGCCTGAACTTCACGCGTGCGGCTGAACGCGTTCATGTCACGCAATCGACGCTCTCGCACCAGGTTCGCCAGCTCGAGAATGAGCTGGGGCACGATCTGTTCGACCGCCTGGGCAAGCGCGTCGTGCTGACCGAGGCGGGGGAAAGCTTCCTCGGCTATGCATCCAAGGCGCTGCGCGAAGTGGACCAGGGCCTGAGCGAACTCTTGCGCGCGCCTGACGAACTGTCCGGTGAAGTCCGAATCGGCGCCACCCATACGTTCAACATCGGTTTCGTGCCGGAATGCCTGGCCGCTTTCATGGAGAAATATCCGACCGTGAAGGTGACCGTCGAGGAACTCTCGGCCGACTCGATCCGCCAGAAGCTCATTGAGGGCACGCTCGATGTCGGCATCGCCTACGAGCCGGCGGACCGCAGCCAGCTGTGGTTCGAGCCGCTCTACACCGAGGAGATGGTGCTGGTCGTCTCCTCGCAGCATCCGCTGGCGCAGCGCAAACGTGTCCGCATGGTCGAGTTGCACCGGCAGCGCATGGTGCTGCTGCCGCGGGTGTTCGCCACTCGCACCATGCTCGACGATTGCTTCAAGTCCTGCGGCGCGGAGCCGGTCGTCGCGGCTGAGATGAACACGATCGCACCGATGATCGGACTGGTCGCGCGCACCCAGCTGGCTGCCATCGTTTCGAGCCACGCCATCCCTGCGCGGGACGATGTGCGAGTCATCCCGTTGGAAAACCCGACACCCGTTCGCACCCCCGGCATCCTGTGGAAACGCGATTCGAAGCAGAAGCCCGCGGTGCGCTCGTTCGCGGGCAGTGTCCGCAAGCTGGCCCTGCGCCGCAGTCTCGGGCCCGCGGTGCGCGAGGCTCGCGCGGCCGAGCAGGCTGGCCTTTGACCGGCCTTGTGCGTGATTGGCGCGGGAGTGCTATTCTTTTTTTGCCCCGCGCTCGCCACGCGTTCAACAACCCGCGACCGGTTCCCACCGGTCCAGAAAGGCAAGACCATGAAACTTGGATCGATGCTTGTCGTACTGGCCGCTTCCGCTGCTTTGCTCTGTGGTCCGGGATTTGCCCAGGCGCCAACCGGCGTGCGGGTTCGAGGCGAAATCGTAGCCGTGGATGCCACGACTCTCACGGTGCAGCAACGAAGCAACGGCGGCGTAGTCAAGATCGCGCTCAAACCGGACCAGGCCGTCGGTGCGTTGAAGAAGATCGCAGTCGCCGACATCAAACCGGGGTCGTATATCGGCACCGCCACCAAGACCAATCCGGAAGGCCAGCTCATTGCCATGGAAGTGATTGTGTTGCCCGAGTCGGCTCGCGGCTCCGGCGAGGGCCACTACGAATGGGATCTGGCGCCCGGCAGCATGATGACCAATGGGAATGTCGATAACGTCGTGGAGGGCGTCAATGGCCGCACCTTGAAACTCTCTTACAAGGGCGGAACCAAGGACGTGACCGTGCCGGAAGGCATTCCCGTCGTAGTGCCTGCGCCCGCGACGCGCGCGGATTTGCTGGTCGGGAAAAAAGTCTTCGCCTTCGCGCAAGGAGATCCTTCGAGCCTGAGCGCCAACAGAATCACTGTTGAAAAGGACGGTGTCGCACCTCCGATGTGAAGCGCGGTCTGCATGCCTTCGACGCTCGTCATGCCATCCGCTGCTTGAGCATGGCTCGCAAGCGAACGGCGTCATGCGGCCCAAAACCGGTCGTGGCATCGGTCAGCAGCAGATTCCCGCATCCGGGTCGAAACCAGTAATCACGATCGTCGATGGCGACCCAGGCGGCATCGGCCCGCGGGTTCGGCAGCAGCAGCTTGTTGCGCAGCCAGGCCTCGCATTCCCATTGGCGGTGAGCGCTCATCACCGGGTCAGCAGCGCTCAGGCCGGCCGGCCCGCCATACTCCGGCGTCACGTCGATCACACGAGGCCGCAAATCGGCGGCAAAGTAGCCGCGCATCTCATCCAGCCGGTGCACCACGCGCCAACTGCTGCTAATCACGATCTGCCAAGCTTCGAACTCGCGCAGCACCTCTTCGATCAGGGGCAGTCTTCTGAACTGTTGGCCCGCTTCGCAGGGATCGGGGTGCGTTACCCCGTCGAAGTCGAGAAACAGGATGCATGACATGGATATGCGCACCGGCAGTGTGCCCATGCGTGGGGCCAGCGAAACGCTCTAGCGCGGCAGCTCGCTCTTGTGATGGATGATGCGCGACACCAGGCCGTACTCGATCGCTTCTTCGGCGGACAGCCAGCGGTCGCGCTCGATGTCGGCCAGCACGCTGTCCAGCGGCCTGCCGGTCTCGCGGGCGATGGTGCGGGCCACGCGCTCGCGCGCCTTGAGGATTTCCTGCGCGTGGATCGCGATGTCGCTCGCCGGGCCGCCCGCGCCGCCGCTGGGCTGATGGATGAGGAAGCGGGTATTGGGCAGGCAGAAGCGCCGCTCGCGCGGTGCCGCCAGGTAAAGATGAGTTGCGGCGCTGCCCACCCAACCGGTGCCGATCATGTTCACGGGCGCGGCAATGAAGCGCACGATGTCGTGGATCGCGTCGCCGGACTCCAGATGCCCGCCCGGCGAGCTCACCAGGATATCGATGGTCTGCGGCCCATCGGCATCCAGCGCGATGAGGCGGCGTGCGACGTCGGCGGCCGAGCGGTCGCTGATTTCGCCGAAGATCATCAGCGTGCGCGACTTGAAGGCCTTTTCTTCGAGGAAGTTGGTGCGAGGCTCGGCCGTTTCGGCCGGCGCGGGGGCGTGTTCTGGGGTTTCCATGTCCGGGGTTTCCATGCTAGAGCTCCTTGATCAGCTCGTGCGTCTCGAGACGCTTGGGC
>DATNCB010000420.1:0-3144 GCA_035571715.1 Ramlibacter sp. | reverse complement strand
GCCGGCGGCATCGCCGAAATGTCGAACCTGCCGGCCAGCGTGCGCGACATCACCGATCCGCTGGACGCCGTGGGCAACACGACCAAGGCCGTCACCAAGGGCTACGCCATCGGATCGGCCGGCCTCGCGGCGCTGGTGCTGTTCGCGGACTACACCCACAAGCTGGAAAGCTTCGGCCAGGAAATCAGGTTCGATCTGAGCGACCCGATGGTGATCGTGGGCCTGTTCATCGGCGGCCTGATCCCCTACCTGTTCGGCGCGATGGCGATGGAGGCCGTGGGCCGTGCCGCCGGCGCGGTGGTGGTGGAAGTGCGCCGCCAGTTCCGCGAGATCAAGGGCATCATGGAAGGCACGGCCAAGCCGGAGTACGACACGGCCGTCGACATGCTGACCACGGCCGCCATCAAGGAGATGGTGGTCCCGTCGCTGCTGCCGGTGGTGGTGCCCATCCTGGTGGGCCTGCTGCTGGGCCCGAAAGCCTTGGGCGGCCTGCTGATGGGAACGATCGTGACGGGCCTGTTCGTGGCGATCTCGATGTGCACCGGCGGCGGTGCCTGGGACAACGCCAAGAAGTACATCGAAGACGGCAACTTCGGCGGCAAGGGTTCGGATGCGCACAAGGCCGCCGTGACCGGCGACACCGTGGGCGATCCCTACAAGGACACAGCCGGCCCGGCCGTCAACCCGCTGATCAAGATCATCAACATCGTGGCATTGCTCATCGTGCCGCTGGTGGTGAAGTTCCACCCGGTTGAAGCAGCGACCACCAGGGTGGAGACCCCCGCCGCGGTGACCGCACCGGCTGCCACGACTGGCTCCGCCGGTGGCGCGGTGACCACCGCGCCGGCAGCCGCTGCATCTGCCGCGAAATAAGCGGTACGCCCTCGTCAAGCAAAGGCCCGCGATGCGGGCCTTTTTCTTGTGTTCCGACAAAGACCTGCGCTAACGAGCCATGGATCCCGGATCAGGTCCGGGATGACAACTACCCTGTCATTGCGGGCTTGACCCGCAATCCATGGCTGCACGCGCCCCAACAGCCGGTGCCTCGGTGACTGCGCGAAGCAGCTGGCTGGACGGTGCCACCAGCTCCAGCAGCAGAGCCACGCGGCCCTGCTCGATGTATTGCAGGATCAGTTCGTTGATGCCGCCCACCACCGCCATGGCCATGTCGGCTGCAAGCGGGGTGCCGCGCTGGTCCCCGCCCGCTCGGTTGACCACGCCCAGCATGAATTCCGCGATTTGCTGGTTGACGCGCCGCCGCGCCGCCAGCCCTTCGGTGCCCAGCCCCAGGATTTCGATGAACAGGGTGCGCATCAGTACCGGGTTTTGCACCATGCAGCCCAGGTACGCCGCCAGCGCGCGTTCAAGCTGGGTTTGCCACTCGTGCCGGGGATCGATCGACTCGCGCAATACCTTCAGCGCGTTGCGGCTGGCAGCTTCATAAAGCGCGATCAGGCACTGCGCCTTGGTCGTGAAATGTTCGTAGAAGGTGCGGCGCGAGACGCCGGCTTCTCGAACGATGTCGGCGATCGTGGTATCGCCGTAGCCCTTCGCCGCCACGGCATGGGCCATGCCCTCGAGCAGCCGATGCCGATGCTCATGAACTTCGGTTGCGGTTTGCGTTTCTGTCATCGCGGATCCAGGAAGGATGTTGCCGTCCTTTACTTGAACGTACCGGCAAACGGCCCGATGATCTTACCGGTACCCTCTCGTACCCCAACTTGGCTTCCCGGGAGTTCCCGTATGACCGAACTCGTTGTCCGCCGCCTGCTGATCGACATGCAAACTCCGATCGCGCGCCACTGGTGCGCGGGCGATGCCTTCCGCACAGCGCTGTTCAACGCCCTGTCGATGAGTTTTCCGGTGGGTGAGCAGTTCTTCATCGACTCGGTACGCAATGGCTTCAAGGCCTTGCCCGCGGACAAGCAGGAACGCTGCCGCGCGGAAATCGACGGTTTCATCGGACAGGAAGGCACGCATCGCCGCTTGCACGCGCTGTACAACGGCCACCTGGAGAAACTGGGCCTCATCAACGAATGGGCACCGCGGGCGCTGCGGCAACAGAAGTTGCTGGAAGGGATCGATCCGCGTCACGCCGTGGGCATCACCGCCGCCAACGAGCACTTCACGGCGATCCTGGCGAACTGCCTGCTGCACAACCCGGATCTGCTGGGCACCGAAGACCCGCGGCTCGTGACCCTGTGGCTATGGCATAGCTGCGAGGAGTCCGAGCACAAGAGCACGGCCTTCGACCTGTACCAGGCACTGGGCGGCAATTACGAGTGGCGCATCACCTGGTTCCGCCGTATCACGAAGGTCTTCCTCATCGACACGCTCCGCCAGACGGTGAACAACCTGCGCCGCGACGGCACGCTCTGGAAATGGAGCACATGGAAAAGCGCGGCCTCGTACCTGTTCGGAAAGCGCGGCCTGATCCGGCTGACCTACCAGCCGTGGCGCGACTACCTGCGCCCCGACTTCCATCCGAGCCAGCAGGACGCAAGCGAGTCGCGGCGCTGGCTGGCTGATCACCGCAACCAGTATTCGATCGTCGGAGCGCCGCCCTAGTCTCCGGCCCGATCCGACGAGTACTTTTTAGGCAAGGCTTAGCCGAAAGGCCCGTTGGGCTTTGAAGCAAAATATTGGCATGCAGCTCCACTACATTGCCAACGCATCCCAAGCTTCTTCCTCCGCCCGCACGATCCCGGTGATCGACCCTTCCGACGGGAAGCCCTTCGACGAACTGCAACGCGGCACCGCCGAGGATATCGGTGCCGCCATAGCGGCCGCGCGCAAGTGCTACGACAGGGTGTGGAGCAAGCTCAGCGCCGCCGAGCGCGGCCGGCTGCTGATGGGCCTGTCGAACAAGGTCGCCGAGCACGCCGAAGAACTGGCCTTGCTGGAGCAGCGCGACTGTGGCAAGCCGACCAAGCAGGCGCGGGCCGACGCGCTGGCCCTGGTGCGCTACTTCGAGTTCTATGCCGGTGCCTGCGACAAGCTGCACGGCGAGACCCTGCCCTACCTGGACGGCTACAGCGTGTTCACCTGGCGCGAGCCGCACGGTGTCACCGGGCACATCATTCCGTGGAATTACCCGATGCAGATCTTCGGCCGCAGCGTCGGCGGTGCACTCGCGGCGGGCAA
>DATNCB010000419.1:0-2024 GCA_035571715.1 Ramlibacter sp. | reverse complement strand
GCCCCAGATCATCGCGGTGGTCAGCCTGCTGGCGTGGCCGCAGGTGGCCCGCGTCATGCGCGGCGAGGTGATGCGCGTCAAGCAGCTCGAATTCGTAGATGGCGTGCGCTGCCTGGGCATCAGCGAGCGGGACGTGCTGGCACACGAAATCATCCCCAACGCGGTGGCGCCCGTGCTCGCCGTGGGAACGCTGATCGTGGGCCAGGCCATCCTGCTCGAAGCTTCGCTGAGTTTCCTGGGCCTGAGCAGCCCTGAGCTGGTGAGCTGGGGCCGCATGCTCAACAGCGGGCAGCGCTTCCTGTTCAACGCCTGGTGGCTGTCGTTCTTTCCGGGCACGGCGATCTTCGTCACCGTGCTGGCTTTCAACCTGTTCGGCGACGCCGTGGGCGCCGTCCTCAACCCACGCACGGCGAGATAGCGATGGCAGCCACCCACGACGCCGCAGCGCCGCTGTTGCAGACCGAGCAGCTGCGCATCGATTACCACTCGCGCAGCGGCAGTGTCACGGCGGTGCAGGACCTCTCCATCGTGGTTCGCGAGGGCGAATCGGTGGCGCTGGTTGGCGAATCGGGTTCGGGCAAATCCACCGTCGCCCGGGCGATGCTGGGCTTGTTGCCCCCGCGCATCGGGCGGATCGAAGCCGGGCGCATTCTGGTCGAAGGCCAGGATGTCACGGCCTTCACCCAGCCGCAATGGGAACAGCTGCGCGGCCATCCGATCGCCATGGTGTTCCAGGACCCTTTGAGTTTCCTGAATCCCGTGATGCGGGTCGGCCGCCAGATCGCCGAGAGCGTGCACCGGCACGACCCCGATGTGGCCGATGCGGCGGTGCGCGTGGCCGAATTGCTCGACCTGGTGCGGCTGCCGGCCAGCAGCATCCGCTCCTATCCCCACGAGCTGTCCGGCGGCATGCGCCAGCGCGTGCTGCTGGCCATCGCGCTGGGCTGCCGGCCGAAATTGCTGATCGCCGACGAACCCACGACCGCGCTGGACGTCACCACGCAGGCCGAGATCCTGGACCTGCTGCGCGACCTGCGGCAGCGGCTGGGGATGGCCATGCTGCTGATCAGCCATGACCTGGGCGTGGTTTGGGAGGAGTGCGAGCGGGTCTACGTGATGTTTCGCAGCCGCATCGTCGAATCGGGCACCACGCGCGAGGTGTTTTCGAATCCTGCGCATGCGTACACGTCGGGCCTCATCAAGGCCGCCAAAGCGGCCCGCAACAGCCAGGGCCGGTTCGAGACGATCGAGGGCGAGTTCTCGACCAGTGCTGGTTGATATCCCATGACTCCCATGCCATCCGCCTCCCCGACTGTCCAGCCGCTGCTGGTGCTGGATCGCGTCAGCAAGACGTTCCGCACCGGCCGCACAAGCGTCGTGGCCGCGGTCCGCACCGTCAGCCTGACGGTGCACGCGGGTGAAATCGTCGCGTTGGTGGGCGAAAGCGGGTCGGGCAAGTCCACGCTCGGGCGAATCGCGCTGGGCCTGCTCACGCCCGACGAAGGCAGCGTGGCTTTCGACGGGCACCAGCTCACGGGCCTTTCGCCGGATGAGTTCCGCGAGCTGCGCACCGGCATGCAGCCGATCTTCCAGGATCCCACCGCGTCATTGAATCCGCGCCGCACCGTGCGCGAACTGCTCACGCAGGCGCTGTGGAAGACGCCCGGCAGCAACGAGAGCCGTTGCATCGGCCTGCTCGAAGACGTTGGCCTCAGGCCGGCCGCGCAGTACCTGGATCGCTATTCCCACGAATTGAGCGGCGGCCAGCGCCAGCGCGTCTCGATCGCCCGCTCATTGGCGATGCAGCCCAAATTGATCATCGCGGATGAGCCTCTGTCGGGCGCAGACGTGTCCATCCGCGGGCAGGTATTGAACCTGCTGCTGGACATCCAGCGCAGCCGCAACGTCTCCTACCTGATGATCACGCACGACATCTCGATCGCCCGCGCCTTCGCCGATCGGGTGGCGGTGATGATGAAGGGTGAACTGGTGGAAGTCGGGCCGTCCGAGCAGGTGCTGCGCAC
>DATNCB010000418.1:0-2388 GCA_035571715.1 Ramlibacter sp. | reverse complement strand
CGCAGGATGAAGTCTTCCCACAGGCTGGGGATGTACGGCGCGTACAGCAGCGGCATGCGCGCCTGTTCCGGCGTGCGGTTGCTCTTGCGGTGGTTGCACGCGCGGCAGGCCGTGACCACGTTCATCCAGTGGTCCCTGCCGTTCTGGGCGAACGGAATGATGTGCTCGCGCGTCAGCTCGTCCTCATGGTAGAGGCCGCCGCAGTAGGCGCAGACGTTGCGATCGCGCGCGAACAGCTTGACGTTGGTCAGGCCCGGCCTGAGATCGAAGGGATTGATGTTGGGCACGCCCTTGGTGCCGATGATGCTGTTGACGGCGATCTGGGACTGCACGCCCGTCATCGCATTGTGGCCGCCGCGGAACAGTGCCACCTGCGCGCCCACTTCCCAGCGCACCTCGTCGGAGGCATAGTGCAGCACGGCCTGCTCCAGCGAAATCCACGACTGGGGCAGTCCTTGGGCGGACAGCTTCAAAACCTTCAAAACACGCCTCCTTCGACGCTAAAAAACCAGGCAGAGCTTCGGGCCAGCGCCTTGCATCGCTGTACAGCACAATATACCCTGTTTTCGTGCTCACTTGCCCCCGCGAAAAGCCCCGCGGTGCTTGGCGGGCGGTCACGCGCTGCTATCAAAAAGATACTGACCCAGCCGTAATGCAGATTTTCTCAGGCTTCCACCACCCGGGCATCGCCCCCGCCTGCGCGCTGACCATCGGAAATTTCGATGGCGTGCACCGCGGCCACCAGGCCATGCTCGCGCTGTTGAACAACGAGGCGCGGCACCGCGGCGTCCCCAGCTGCGTGCTGACCTTCGAGCCACACCCGCGCGACTATTTCGCGGCGGTGGCGCGCAAGCCGGAGCTGGCGCCGGCCCGGATTGCGACGCTGCGCGACAAACTCACCGAACTCGCACGCTGCGACGTGGACCAGTGCGTGGTACTTGCATTCGATGCCCGGCTATCCTCGCAAGTTCCCGAGGCCTTCGTCGACAACGTGCTGGTGCGCGGTCTGGGCGCGAAGTACGTGCTGGTCGGGGACGACTTCCGCTTCGGCGCCAAGCGGGCGGGCGACTACGCGATGCTCGACGCGGCCGGCGCCGCCAAGGGCTTCGACGTGGCGCGTATGAACAGCTACGAGGTGCACGGCCACCGGGTGTCCAGTTCCGGCGTGCGCGACGCGCTGGGCCGCGGCGACATGGACCGCGTGGCCGCGCTGCTGGGCCGCCCCTACAGCATCAGCGGGCACGTGGTCCATGGCCGCAAGCTGGGGCGGCAGCTGGGCTTCAAGACGGTGAATTTGCGCTTTTCCCACTGGAAGCCGGCCGCCAGCGGTATCTTCGCCGTACAGGTGCATGGCCTGGATGGCACGCCGCTGGCGCAGGCGGGCGGAAACCCGGTACCGGGTGTGGCCAATCTGGGCATTCGTCCCTCGCTGAACCCCGACGACGTCAACGGTGGGCGGGTGCTGCTGGAAACGCATTGCCTGGAATGGCCGCAGGCCCTTGGCGAGGAGGGGGGCTACGGTAAAATCATCCGTGTGGAACTGCTGCACAAATTGCACGACGAGCGGAAGTACGACGGTCTGGACGCCTTGACGCAAGGCATCCGCAAGGACTGCGACGACGCTCGTGCGTACTTTGCTTCCACCCGCCGCCAGACGACGCGCGACCGAATTTAGAAGTCTGTCATTGCGGACTTGATCCGCAATCCATCTCCCGGACCCCGAATACCTGGATTCCGGCTCAAGGCCGGAATGACAAAGTGAACATGGATTCCGGCGCCAGGCCCGGAATGACAACCGTAAGGCATTGCCATGACAGACAAAACCGATTACCGAGCGACGCTCAACCTGCCCGATACCCCGTTCCCGATGCGCGGGGACCTGCCCAAGCGCGAGCCGGGCTGGGTCAAGGAATGGGAAGAAAAAGGCCTGTACAAGAAGCTGCGCGCAGCGCGCTGCGAGCACGAGAAATTCGTGCTGCACGACGGCCCCCCGTATGCCAACGGCCAGATCCACATGGGGCACGCCGTCAACAAGATCCTCAAGGACATGATCGTGAAGGCGCGCCAGCTCAAGGGCCTGGACGCCGCCTACATCCCGGGCTGGGACTGCCACGGCCTGCCGATCGAAAACGCGATCGAGAAGAAGTTCGGGCGCAACCTGGCGCGCGACGAAATGCAGGCGAAAAGCCGCGCCTTCGCCACCGAGCAGATCGGCGTGCAGATGGCTGACTTCAAGCGGCTGGGGGTGCTGGGCGACTGGGATCATCCGTATCGCACCATGGACTTCATCAACGAGGCCGAGGAAATCCGCGCCTTCAAGCGCGTGGTCGAACGCGGCTTCGTCTACCGGGGCCTGAAGCCCGTGTACTGGTGTTTCGACTGCGGCTC
>DATNCB010000417.1:0-5314 GCA_035571715.1 Ramlibacter sp. | reverse complement strand
GTGTGGGCGCCAAAATAGTCGCGCTGCGCCTGCAGCAGGTTCGCCGGCAGCCGGCTCGACCGATAGGCGTCGTAGTAAGCCAGCGCGCTCATGAACGCGGGTACGGCGACGCCGTGCTGCGCGGCTGCGGCCACCACGTCGCGCAAGTCCTGCTGGCACTGGGCCATCACCTGCGCGAAGTGAACATCGACCAGCAGGTTGGCCAATTCGGAATTGCGTGCATACGCACCGCGGATGTCCTCCAGCAGCCGCGCGCGAATGATGCAGCCGGCGCGCCAGATCGAGGCGATGGTCCCGAAAGGGAGCTGCCACGAATATTCGCGGTCGGCCGCCCGCAGCAACTGGAAGCCCTGGGCGTACGAGCAGATCTTCGCCGCCAGCAAGGCGCGCCGGATCTTCTCGCAAAAGCCGGCGCGCTCACCCGTATAGCGCAGCGCCGGCCCGCTCAGCACGGCGGCGGCCGCAACGCGCTCCGTCTTGGCGGCGCTCAAGGTGCGCGCGAATACCGCGTCGGCGATGGTGGGCGCGTTGACGCCCAGGTCCAGTGCCGCTTGGCTGGCCCATTTGCCGGTTCCCTTCTGTTCCGCGGTGTCCAGGATCAGGTCAACGAGCGGTTGCCCGGTTTCGGCGTCGGTGCGCGCAAGGATCTCGGCGGTGATGCCGATCAGATAGCTGCCGAGCTCGCCACGGTTCCACTCGGCGAACACACGGCTCATGTCGGCAGGGCTCATGCCGAGCAACTGCCGCATCAGCCAGAACGCCTCGCAGATCATTTGCATGTCGGCGTACTCGATGCCGTTGTGGACCATCTTGACGAAGTGGCCTGCTCCGCCGGGCCCCATCCATTCGCAGCAGGGCTGCCCATCGTCCGCCCTTGCAGCAATCGACTGGAGCATCGGCTTGATGACGGGCCAAGCCTGCGCGGCGCCGCCGGGCATGAGCGCCGGCCCGCGCAGCGCGCCCTCCTCGCCGCCGCTGACACCCGCGCCGACGTAGAGAATGCCAGAACCTTCCAGCTCCAGCACGCGGCGCTGGGTCTCGCTGAAGTGGCTGTTGCCGCCATCGATCACCACGTCGCCGGCAGCCAGCAGCGGCCGAAGGCCGGCCAGCACCGCGTCGACCGGGGCGCCTGCGGGAACCATCAGCAGGATGCGGCGCGGTGCCTTGAGGCCGGCAACCAGCCCGGCGAGCGACCCGGCCGCCTGCGCACGCTTGCCTCGGGTGCGCAGCGTGAAGCTCTCGAGCTTGCCCGGATCCAGGTCGAATCCGCTCACGGCGAAGCCATTGCGTTCGAAATTGAGCGCGAGGTTCTCGCCCATGACGCCCAGGCCCACGATGCCGATGTCCGATTGCTGCATGGCTGCATTGTCCACCAGTGCCGCGGCGCAACGCGGCACGGGCCGGCCGTCTTACCGTATGCTTTCGAACTGAACTGGATTTCAGAAAGGCGCACCGGGCATGGAAAACAACACCCTGAAGGCCAACTCGCTGGGCACCGTCGAATCGGTCATCATGGGCATCGCCGGCACGGCGCCGGCTTATAGCATCGAGATCACCACCTCGACGATCATCGGCACCGCCGGGACGCTCTCGCCGGCCAGCATCCTGGCCTGCGGCCTGATCATGTTCGGCATCGCGTTCGCGTTCATCAATCTGAACCGGTCGATGGCGAACGCCGGCACGTCCTACGCCTGGGTGACGACGGTGTTCGGCCGCACCTTCGGCTTTTTTGCCGGTTGGGCCCTGCTGGTGCTCTGCTGCGTGTTCATGGTGTCGGCCATGATTCCGGCCGCCAACGCGACCCTGCTCATCTTCAGGCCCGAGCTGATGAACAACGTGCACTACGTGACCCTCATCGCGGCCGCGTGGCTGACGTTCGTCAGCGCCGTCGTCGTCAAGGGCATCAAGCTCACCAGCTACGTGCAGGTGGCCATGACCCTGATCGAGGGGGTCATCCTGCTCATCATCATCGTGGCGAGCTTCATCATGTTCCCGAGCGCCCCGCAGCACCCGTTCTCGTGGACCTGGTTCTCCCCGTTCGAGTTCACGCCGAAGCTGTTCGCCAATGGCGCGCTCGTGGCCATCTTCTTTTACTACGGGTGGGACGTGACGATGAACCTGAGCGAGGAAACCAAGGACCCGAACCGCACGCCCGGCCGCGCCGCGTTCTGGTCCATGGTGTTCCTGATGACGTTCTTCCTCGTCTTCATCGTGATCACCCTGATTGGCCTGTCCGACAGCGAGATCCAGCACTACAACACCAACATCATCTTCGCCATCGCCAACAAGGCGCTGGGGCCCACCTGGGGCTATGTCGCGATCATCGCGGTGCTGCTCAGCACGGTGGGGACCGTGGAGACCCAGATGCTGCAATTCACGCGCACGCTGTTCGCCAAGGGCCGCGCCGGAGCGCTGCACCACCGGTATTCGCGGCTGCACCCGCGATGGAACACCCCGCATATCGCTATCTTCCTGATCTGGGTTACCGGTCTGGCGCTGCTGTTCGTGTCGTCCTATCTGCCGACCATCAACGTCATCCTGCAGGACTCGATCACGGCCATCGGCTTCCAGATCTGCTTCTACCTGGGGCTGACGGGATTGGCCTGCGCGTGGTACTACCGCAGCAAGATCTCCGCCGGCCTGCTGCAGTCGATCACGCACGTGATCTGGCCCGCCGCGAGCGGAATCTTTCTGTTCTTCATCGCCCTGTACAGCATTCCCACATTCGACTGGGTCACCAATGTCGTGGGCATGGGCGGCATCGCGATCGGCGCGATACCCCTGTTCCTGAACCGCAAGCAGATCTGGCGACAGACAGCGGCGGCGAAATGAACCTTTGCTGAAATGCGAGAAGCCCGCCGGATCAGGGCTTGGCCGGCGCTACCCGCCAGATCACGTTGCCGACGTCGTCCGCCACCAGCAGCCCGCCCTTGCCGTCCATCGCCACGCCCACCGGCCGCCCATAAGCCTTGCCGTCGGGACTCACGAACCCGGTGAGAAAGTCGATCGGCTCGCTCGAAGGGCGGCCGCCCTCGAACGGCACGAACACCACCTTGTAGCCGCTGCGGGGGTTGCGGTTCCATGAGCCGTGCTCGCCGATGAAGGCGCCGCTGGCGTAGTTCTGCGGCATGGTGCGGGCATCGGAGAAGGCCAGTCCCAGGGGCGCCACGTGCGAGCCCAGGCCGTAGTCGGGCTTGACGGCCTTGGCCACCATCTCGGGGCGCTGCGGCTTGACGCGCACGTCCACCCACTGGCCCCAGTAGCTCCAGGGCCAGCCGTAGAAAGCGCCGTCCTTGACCGACGTCAGATAGTCGGGCACCAGGTCGTTGCCCAGCTCGTCGCGCTCGTTGACCACCGTCCACAGCGTCTTGGTCTGCGGTTCCCAGCCCATACCGTTGGCGTTCCGCAGGCCGGTCGCGAACAGCCGCTTGGCACCGGTGGCCCGGTCCACTTCCCAGATCGCCGCCCGGCCCGCTTCGGCCGGGATGCCGTTCTCGCCAACGTTGCTGTTGGAGCCCACCGTCACATAAAGCTTGTTGCCGTCCGGGCTGGCGATGATGTTCTTGGTCCAGTGGTGGTTGATCGGCCCGCCGGGCAAGTCAGTCACCTTGACCGGTGCGGCGCCGATGCGGGTCTGTCCGGCCTGGTACGGAACCTTGACGATCGCATCCGAGTTGGCGATGAACAGTTCGTTGCCGACCAGCGCCATGCCGATGGGCGAGTTCAGCCCCTCCAGGAAGACGCTGCGGGTTTCGGCCACGCCGTCGCCGTTGGCGTCGCGCAGCAAGGTGATCCGATTCGCGCTGGCCACACCCGCACCGGCTTTCTTCATCACCTGCTTCATGACCGCGCCCCGGATGCCCTTCTCGTCTTCGGGTTTGGCCGGCGCGTTGCTCTCGGCCACCAGCACGTCGCCGTTGGGCAACACGTACACCCAGCGCGGGTGGTCCAGCCCACCGGCCAGCGCCGTGACGCGAAAGCCCGCCGGTGCCGTCGGCCGCGCGCCCTGCGGCCAGCCAATGGCCGGCGCGATGTTGACCGTGGGAATCAAGTTCTTCTCTGGCGGAGGCAACTGCGGGTCGGGCCCGACCCCGATGACTTTCGGGATCGGCTGCGGCCACGCCTCGCAGCTCATCAGGACCGCCAAGGCCAATGCGAACCCAGCAACGAACGACGTCAATTTCATAAAGAGGAAGTTTGGGGCGCCCCTGCGTGGGCACCTGTAAGCCGAAACCGCGAAAATGGGACATGACAAATGACCAAGTAGCGCCATGACGCAAGAGCTGTTTCGCCAGGACGCCTACCTCAAGCAATGCGACGCCATCGTCAGCTCGATCGGCGAGCACGGCGTCGTGCTCGATCGGACCGTGTTCTATCCGCTCGGAGGCGGCCAGGGCGGGGATGCCGGCGTGCTGGTGTTGCCTGGCGGCGCCGAACTGCTGATAGCCGACACCCGCAAGGCCAAAGACACCGATGGCCGGCCAACCCACGAGATTTGCCACCTGCCGGCGCCGGACCAGGAAGGCCTGTTGTCGCAGCTCAAGCCAGGCGACGCCGTCGTCGCCCGCGTGGATTGGGAGCGCCGCCATCGGCTGATGCGCTTTCACACCACGACGCACCTGCTGTGCCATCTGGTGCCGCAACTGGTCAACGGCTGCTCCATCACGCCCGACTACGCGCGGCTGGACTTCAATATGACCGATCCGCTGGACAAGGAAGCACTCACTGCGGGTATCGCCCGGCTGGTGGCAGCGGCGCATCCAGTGGCCGTCGGCTCGATCGCCGAGGAGGAACTGGACGCTAACCCGGCGCTGGTCAAGAGCATGTCGGTGCAGCCGCCGCGCGGCACCGGGCGGATCCGCACCATCATGATCGGCAGCGCGGCCGTGGACGGCGGGCGCGGCGGCGGGGCAATGATCGACTTCCAGCCCTGCGGTGGCACCCACGTGGCCAACACGGCCGAGATCGGCGCCGTGGTCGTGACCAAGATCGAGAAGAAAAGCGCCACCACCCGCCGCGTGGTGCTGGGCTTTGCCTAGGGCCTGTTTGCACTATTTTTGCAAGTGCGAACGTGGCTAAAACAGCGCCAATCTAGGCGCGCGACGACGCCCAGGCTGGCCGCCTGGGCTAGGAGCGTAACAACGAGTGGCGCTGTTTTAGCCCCGTTCCCTTTGGGTTGCGGCCAAAAAGGCCATGCGCCGCGTTGCGAAGCCTGGCCGGACGTCAAGTCCGGCTGCGTTTCGCGCCTTGCGCATGACCTTTTTGACTCGCAACGCATCTTGCAAAAGTAGTGTAAATAGGCCCTGAAGGAACT
>DATNCB010000416.1:0-2100 GCA_035571715.1 Ramlibacter sp. | reverse complement strand
ACACAACCCGACCGTAGCCCGTCATGTCAGACTTTCTATTTCCTGACTGACGCTGGACGGGGCCGAACTTGCGCACCTTAAAGGTGCCGGGGAGCCAATGTCTTGACAAGGATCAGCCGGATTCGCCACCTGCCATCGTATCGTCGGAGGCGTGACTACGACCACATCCGCTCCCCCCGTCAAGCCGGAACTGGTCTGCCCCGCGGGCAGCCTGCCGGCGCTCAAGGCCGCCGTCGACAACGGCGCGAACTGCGTCTACCTGGGCCTGCGAGATGCCACCAATGCGCGCAACTTCGCGGGCCTGAATTTCGACGAGGCCGCCATCGCGAACGGCGTTCAGTACGCGCACCAGCGCGGCTGCAAGGTCTTCATGGCGCTCAATACCTATCCGCAAGCCGGCAACCCCGAGCTCTGGCGCGAGGCGATGGACAAAGCCGTCGCGCTCGGTGTGGACGCGGTGATCCTGGCCGATCCCGGGCTGATGCAGTACGCAAAGTCGGCTCATCCGCAACTGCGGCTGCACCTGTCGGTGCAAGGATCGGCTACCAACTACGAAGCCATCAATTTCTATCGCGAGCAGTTCGGCGTGGTGCGCGCGGTGCTGCCGCGCGTGCTGTCGCTGACGCAGGTGCAGCAGGTGATCGAGAAAACGCCGGTGGAGATCGAGGTGTTCGGTTTCGGCAGCCTGTGCGTCATGGTCGAAGGCCGTTGCGCGCTGTCGTCCTATGTCACCGGCGAATCGCCCAACACCTTCGGCGTGTGTTCGCCGCCCAAGGCCGTGCGCTGGCAGGAAACGCCGCAGGGCCTGGAGTCGCGCCTGAACGGCGTCCTGATCGACCGCTATGCCCCGGGCGAGAACGCCGGCTACCCGACGCTCTGCAAGGGCCGCTTCAACGTCGGCAACGAAGAAAGCTACTACGCGATCGAAGAGCCCACCAGCCTGAACACGCTGGAGCTGCTGCCCCAGCTTTTCAAGATGGGGGTTCGCGCCATCAAGATCGAAGGGCGCCAGCGCAGCCCGGCCTACGTGGCCCAGGTGACGCGGGTGTGGCGCGAAGCCATCGACCAATGCTTTGCCAATGCCCATCGCTATTCGCCCAAGCCGGCCTGGATGGCCAGCCTGGACCAGGTGGCCGAGGGCCAGCAGCACACCTTGGGCGCGTACCACCGGCCCTGGAAGTAGGGGCTATCCACTTTGCAAGATATGAAACTCGCACTCGGGCCACTGCTCTACTACTGGCCGCGCAACACCGTTTTCAGTTTCTACGAGGCGATCGCCACGACGCCGGTCGACGTGGTCTACCTCGGCGAGACCGTCTGCTCGCGCCGCCATGAACTGCGCCAAGCCGACTGGCTGGAGATCGCCGCCAGCCTGCGCCAGGCCGGCAAAGAGGTGGTGCTTTCGACCCAGGTGCTGCTGGAATCCGGCAGCGACGTGGCCAGCATGCACAAGATCGCCGCCAACGGCGAATACCTGGTCGAAGCGAACGACATGGGTGCGGTCCATCGGCTGGTAGCGGGCAAGGTGGCGTTCGTGGCCGGACCACACCTGAACCTGTATAACCTGCCGACGCTGCAATGGATGGCCGATCTCGGCGCAAAGCGCTGGGTGATTCCGCTGGAGATGAAGCGCGACGACCTGGCGCTGATGCAGCAAGGCCGCCCGGAAGGATTGCAAACCGAGGTGTTCGCCTATGGGCGCATGCCGCTGGCCTTCTCGGCGCGTTGCTTCACTGCGCGCAATCGCAACCTGCCCAAGGACGACTGCCGCTTCAGCTGCATGGATCATCCGGATGGCCTGGTGCTCAAGACGCGGGCGAGCGACGAGTTCCTGGTCCTGAACGGTACGCAAACCCAATCGGCCCGGGTCTACAACCTGGTGGACGAACTGGGTGACATGCAAGCAATGGGCGTGGACATCGTCCGGCTCAGTCCGCAAGCCAACAACATGCAGGACGTGATTGCGCTGTTCGACCAGGCCCGTACGCGGGCTCTGGCGCCGCAGGAAGCGCTGGCGCGTCTCGCGCCGCTCATGCCCGCCGAAGGCTGCAACGGTTACTGGCACGGCCGGCCCGGGCTGGAGCAGGGCCAGGCGGCCTA
>DATNCB010000415.1:0-4551 GCA_035571715.1 Ramlibacter sp. | reverse complement strand
CTTGAAACCGACCGGGTGGTTTGTTAAATTACGGCTGGGCGGTTCGCCGCTCCCCGCTTTTCCTCCCTGAGCGGGTGCCTTAATGTGTGACAGCAAAAAGGCTTCCCACCCCGGCTTTTGAGCCGGGGTTTTTTTTGGCCGTACGTTTTTATCCCTACACTTCGGCCATGCGCTGGATCAGATGAATACCGGGCGAGGATGCACAAGACCTCCGCCTGGCCTCTTTCGCAAGCCTATGCGGCATTGATCGTCTATGCCAGCCTGTATCCTTTTTCCGGCTGGCGCAATCAGGGCCTGGCACCCTGGGAATTCCTCTGGAGTCCGTGGCCCAAGTATTGGACCGGCTTCGACATCGCCGCCAATGTCGCCGGTTATGTGCCACTTGGTTTCCTGCTGGCGCTGAGTTTTCTGCGGCGCGGCAGCCAGCGCTTCGCCCCCACCACACGGGCGGCTGCGATCGCCGTGGCCGTGCTCACAGCCGCCGCGCTGTCACTGTTGATGGAGGCCCTGCAAAGCTACCTGCCCTCCCGCGTCGCCTCGAACGTGGACTTCGCCCTCAATGTCGCAGGGGCAGCGCTCGGCGCGGTGCTGGCGGCGGGGCTGGAGCTGGCCGGCGCGATCGACCGCTGGAGCCGCTTTCGCGTGCGTTGGTTTGTCGAGGACGCTCGCGGCGCGCTGGTGCTGCTGGCGCTGTGGCCGTTCGCGCTGCTCTTTCCCGCCTCGGTGCCGTTCGGGCTGGGCCAGATTTTCGAGCGGGTGGAAACGGCGCTCACCGACTGGTTGCTCGATACGCCCTTCCTGGAGTGGCTGCCGGTGCGCGATGTCGAATTGCAGCCGCTGGTTCCAGGCATGGAACTGGTCTGCGTCGCACTGGGCGCCATCATTCCCAGCCTGCTCGGCTACTCGATCATCCGCTCGCGAGGCCGGCGCACCTTGTTTGCGCTCGCCACCGTTGCCGTCGGCGTGGCTGCGACCGCTTTATCGGCTGCGCTGAGCTGGGGTCCCTCACACGCCTGGGCCTGGCTCAGCTTGCCGGTACGGCTCGGTCTCATTGCGGGGCTGGTGCTCTCCCTGGCGCTGCTGCCGGTGTCCCGCCGCGGCTGCGCCGCCCTGGTGCTGCTGGCGCTGGTGATCCACCTCAGCTTGTTGAACCAGGCGCCGGCCAGCGCGTATTTCGCGCAGACGCTGAAAACCTGGGAGCAGGGCCGCTTCATCCGCTTCAACGGGCTGGCCCAGTGGCTGGGCTGGATGTGGCCTTATGCCGCGCTGGCCTATGTGCTGCTGCGGGTCTCGCGCGGCGATCCGCCCAATAGAATGCCCGCATGAGCGACCCGACCTCCTCGTATTACGAGCGGCACATCTTTTTTTGCTTGAACGAGCGTGAAAACGGCGAAGCCTGCTGTGCCCAGCACCACGCCCGGGAGGCGTATGACCGCTGCAAGGCGCAGGTCAAGTCGCAGGGACTGGCGGGCCCCGGCAAGGTTCGCGTGAATCGTGCCGGCTGCATGGACCGCTGCGCCGCCGGACCGGTGGCCGTGGTCTATCCCGAGGCGGTCTGGTACAGCTACGTGGACGAGCACGACATCGACGAGATCGTCGAGTCGCACCTGAAACGCGGCCAGGTCGTCGAACGGCTGCTGACGCCGCCGCACCTGGGACGATGAATTCTCAAACCCGGCGTTTCCTGTTGGCCGGCCCGGCCGGCGCCATCGAAGTCTTGCGCGACGAACCGTTGTCGGGCAGGCCGCGGCACGGCACGGCCGTGATCACCCATCCGCATCCGCTGTTTGGCGGCACCATGGACAACAAGGTGGTGCAGACGATGGCCCGCGCCTTCGTGCAGGCGGCTTGGACCGCGCTGCGTTTCAATTTCCGGGGCGTCGGGGCCAGCCAGGGGCAGCACGATGAGGGCCGCGGCGAACTGGATGACATGCTGGCGGTGATCGCCGCCGAGGCCGCTGAAGGCCCCTTGGCGCTGGCCGGCTTTTCCTTCGGCTCCTACGTCACCAGCCGGGCGGCGCAGGCGCTGTGGTCTTCGCGCAGCATCGAGAAAATCGTCCTGGTCGGCACGGCAGCCTCGCGCTTCGACGTGGCGACGCTGCCGCAGGAAGCACAGGAGATGACCCTGGTTATCCACGGCGAGCAGGACGACACCGTGCCATTGGCGTCGGTGATGGACTGGGCGCGGCCCCAGTCACTTCCGGTTACGGTGGTCCCCGGAGGCGGTCATTTCTTTCACGGACAATTGCCGCTCCTGAAAAGCCTGGTGGCTCGCCACCTTCGTTCCTGACATTCCCCTACCCATGAAAAAATTCGTGCTGGCGCTGGCCGCGCTTCTTCTTGCCTTCTTGTGTTTCGCCGCCGCCGCGCAGGTGCCGCAACCGCCCGAAATCGCGGCGCGCAGCTACCTCCTGCTGGATGTGACCGCCAACCAGATGCTGGCCGGCCGCGACGTCGATGCGCCGATCGAGCCGGCTTCGCTGACCAAATTGATGACGGCGTATCTGGTGTTCGACGCGCTGCGCAACAAGAAAGTGGACCTCAAGCAGACATTGCCCGTCAGCGAGCGCGCCTGGAAGACGCCGGGCTCACGGATGTTCATCGACCCCAAGATGCAGGTGCCGGTGGATGACCTCTTGAAAGGCATGATCGTCCAGTCCGGCAACGATGCCACGGTGGCGCTGGCTGAAGGCGTGGGCGGCACCTACGAGCACTTCATCCAGCTGATGAACGATCAGGCCAAAAGCATGGGCCTGAAGGCAACCGGCTATCGCAACCCGGAGGGTCTGACCGAAGCGGGCCATAGCACCACTGCGCGGGACCTGAGCGTCCTGGCCACGCGGCTGATCCAGGACTTTCCCGAGTACCTGCCGTATTACTCGATCAAGAAGTACCGCTACCAGGGTACCCCCACGGCCAACGACACGAATCGCAACATGCTGCTGTTTCGCGATCCCACCGTCGATGGACTGAAGACCGGCCACACCGATGCCGCGGGCTACTGCCTGATCGCCACTGCCAAACGCGACTTCCCGAACCTGGGCGCTCGCCGCTTGCTGGCGATCGTGCTGGGCTCGACCAGCGAAACCGCTCGCGCCAACGAGGCGCAGAAACTGCTCAACTGGGGTTACACGGCGTTCGACGGCATCAAACTGTTCGACGCGAACCAGGCTGTCGCAACGCCCGAGGTCTGGAAGGGCAGTGAAAAGACCGTCAAGCTGGGCCGTACGCAGGCCGTAGTCGTGGCCGTTCCCGCCGGCACAGCCGGACGAATCAAGACCCAGGTGGCGCGTCCGGACCCGCTCGTGGCGCCCCTGAACAAGGGCCAGCAGGTAGGAACGCTCAAGATCAGCTCGGGCGACCAGCCGCTGCTGGACGTGCCGCTGTTCGCCCTGGAGACCGTAGAACAGGCCGGCGTCTTTGGGCGGGCCTGGGATTCCTTGCGGCTGTGGATCAAGTGACATCCTGAGGCTGCAACGCAGCCGCCGGATGTCATCCCGGCGCAGGCCGGAATTCAGTTTGTCTGCCGGGCATTGAGCATTTACCTCGACCGGGCTACAATCGAGGGCTTTCCCGCATTTGGGGCGGGACAAGCGCGCGATTTTCCAGCGTATTTCATTTATTCGACGTTTAGGGACGTTAATGCCAACCATCAACCAACTCGTGCGTCACGGGCGGGAGGTCGAAAAGACCAAATCCAAGAGCCCCGCGATGCAGAACAGCCCGCAGCGGCGGGGGGTGTGCACCCGTGTGTACACCACCACGCCGAAGAAGCCTAATTCGGCGCTTCGCAAGGTCGCCAAGGTGCGCCTGACCAACGGCTTCGAAGTCATTTCCTACATCGGCGGCGAAGGCCACAACCTGCAGGAGCACTCGGTGGTGCTCGTGCGCGGCGGCCGCGTGAAGGATTTGCCGGGCGTGCGCTACCACATCGTGCGCGGCTCCCTGGACCTGCAGGGCGTCAAAGACCGCAAGCAGTCCCGTTCCAAGTACGGCGCCAAGCGCCCGAAGAAGGCCTGATAGTTTGAAGTTTTGTCGGTGCTCGCATCACCCAGGCAGGTGAGCCGAGCGTAGCGGCCCGAAGCACGGAATTGTCCGTGTGGGTCGAGTAAGCGAGGGTCCGATGACTCTCAAGGCCCCCGCAAGGGAAAAGCCAGCTGAAGCAAATTGAAGAGGTGAAAAAATGCCACGTCGCCGCGAAGTCCCCAAACGTGAAATCCTGCCGGATCCCAAGTACGGCAATGTCGAGCTCGCCAAGTTCATGAACGTGATCATGCAAGGCGGCAAGAAGGCGATCGCCGAGCGCATCATTTACGGCGCGCTCGAGCAGATCGAGAAAAAGAACCCGGGCAAGGACCCGGTCGAAGCCTTCACCATGGCGATCAACAACGTCAAGCCCATGGTCGAGGTGAAGTCCCGCCGCGTCGGCGGTGCCAACTACCAGGTGCCGGTCGAAGTGCGACCCGTGCGGCGCCTGGCGCTGGCGATGCGCTGGCTCAAGGAAGCTGCCAAGAAGCGCGGCGAAAAGTCCATGGCGATGCGCCTGGCCAA
>DATNCB010000414.1:0-7557 GCA_035571715.1 Ramlibacter sp. | reverse complement strand
GATCGACTCGTCGCCGATGTATGGCTCCTCACAAGGGGTGATCGGCGAAGCGCTGCAAAAGCTCGGGGCCCAGCGGCAGGTGTTTTCGGCCGACAAGGTGTGGACCTCCTCCAGGGGCGCGCAGCAGATCGAGGCGTCGCGCCAGCTCTGGCGGGTGGCCGGGTTCGACCTGCTGCAAGTTCACAACCTGCTGGCCTGGCAGGAACAATTGCCGCTGCTGCAGGAGATGAAAGCCGCAGGGCGGCTGCGCTATGTCGGGATCACCACTTCGGAGGGCCGGCGCCATCGCGATATGGAACAGATCATGCGCGGCCATCGCCTCGATTTTGTCCAGCTTACCTACAACCTGCTGGACCGCGAGGCCGAGCAGCGCTTGTTGCCGCTGGCGCAGGAGCGCGGCATCGCCGTGATAGCGAACCGGCCGTTCCGCGAAGGCGCGCTGCTGCGCGAATTGCAACGGCGTCCGCTGCCCGCCTGGGCTGCCGAGATCGGTTGTGCAAGCTGGGCGCAGATCGCGCTGAAATTCATCGTCTCGCATCCGGCGTTGACCTGCGCCATACCGGCCACCAGCAACGCCGCCCACGTGCGCGAGAACATGGCGGCAGCGTCGGGACCGATGCCGGATGAAGCCTTTCGCAGGCGCATGGCGGCCGACGTCGAGAAATTCTGATGACGGAATGGTGGACTTACCGGCTCTCCAGTTTCCTGATGTTTTCCCCCAGGACTTACTGGCGCCTGGTCGAGTCCTACAACCGCGATATCTGGCCGGCACCAGTCGTTGCGGCGGGCGCGGGGCTTGTATTGCTGTGGCTGACCGCGGTCCCGCGTCCCGGCGGCGGCCGGATTGTCGCGGCCATCCTCGCCGTCGCGTGGCTGTGGGTCGGCTGGGCGTTTCATTGGCAGCGTTACGCCACCATCAACTGGGCGGCCGGCTATTTCGCCGTGGCGTTCTGGTTGCAGGCGGCGCTGCTGGTCATTGCTGGAGTTTTTCGCTCCAGTGATCCCGAACGGGTACCCCGTGCCCGCGTGCGCAACGTTGGGTTGACTTTGGCCGTCTGCGGCCTGTTGCTGTACCCGCTGGCTGGTCTGCCCGCGGGCCGTCCGTGGGCCCAGGCCGAAGTGTTCGGGGTCATGCCGGAGCCGACAGCGATGGTGACTCTGGGCCTGCTGCTGGCCACTGGCCAGAGCCACACCAGATGGCTGTCGATCGTGCCGGTGCTGTCGTTGGCCGTCGGGATGGCGACGCTGTGGTTGATATCGAGCTAGCAGCCCAGGGCGGTGCCGCGCAGGCTCGTCAATCGAGCAACGCGCGCCTGATGGGTTCCACCCAGGTGCCCGCCTCTGGCGAGTACATGCCGAAGTCCGCAGCGAAGTCCCAATAGGCCCAGCCGATGCCGCGCCGTTCGGCTTCATCGCGAACCAGTCGCGCGTAGTTTTCCCTCGACGCCATGTCGGCCGCGTGGTACGTGCCGAATTCGCCCAGGTGCAGCGGGTAGCCGTTTTCCTGGCTCCAGCGGCGCGCCGCATCGAGCGCATCGGTGATCGCCTTGCGCTGGGCGGCATCGCAACATGTCGTGCCGGTGGGAAAAGGCTTCGGCAAGTGCATGACCCCCTGATGCGTGAACGGGAACGGGTCGTAGTTGTGGATCGCGACGATCAGGTTGCGATCGGGCGGGAGGCGCAATTTCGGCAGATCGCGCACACTGTTCCAGTAGCCCGGCCCGATCAGGACGGCGCGAGTGGGGTTGCTCTGACGCACGACGGCCAGCGTTCGCGCGGCAAGCTCGTTCCAGGCCTGGCCGTCCAGCCGCTCGTGCGGTTCGTTGAGCAACTCGAAGAGGAGCTTGGGCGAGCGGTCCTTGTAGCGCTGGCCGATCTGCCGCCACATGTTCACCAGCCGCGTCTCCAGCACGCCGGGATCGACGGCGAATTCGTTGGGATGCAGGTTGTCGCCGGAAAGCTGGCTGTAGTGGTGCACGTCGACGATCACGTACACGCCCTTGGCCAGCAGGGCGTCGATCGCTTTATCCACGCGCGCCGCAAATACCGGATCGAGCGTCGCGTCGGCGGTCGGCGCCGCATGGTTGCTCCAGCGCACCGGAAGCCGCACGGTCGAGAATGCTCCGGCCACCAGGCCGATGTAGGCGGGCTCGAGCCGCACGCCCCAATCGCCCTCTTGCGGCGGGTCGAGCATGTTGCCCAGGTTGATACCCCGGCCAAGCGCTTGCGCCAGCGCGCAGGTCGCCGGCGTGACGGCGGCACATGCCTGCGCAGGGCGCTTGGGGGGCAGCGTCGCGCTTGCCGCCTGGGCACCCACGGTCGTGAGACTTGCCGCCAGCACCAGGGCGGCGCGGAGAGTCGATGCGAATGCACTGGACATGGGAAACGATTCTGTCCGGGCCATCGGATCCGGCCAGGGCTTCGCGGCAAGTTTGCGGCGAAGTCCTACAACCAACTCCGCAGTGGCAGCGGCAAGAGCCTGGGGCCGACAGGGGAGTAGGAGCGGTCTTACGGCCTCTGCCGGAGATTCCTCACCTGTTGCAAGGGACGAATGTTCGGCGCCGCACAGAAAGGCTTCGCACACCGCCCATAGCATCCGCAAACGATCAACACGGGCCGCTATCAGGGTGGCAAATTGCCATGAACATGCTTGCCCCAGTGCCGGACATCGATCCGGCCCATTTCCTGAAGATCGCCGGGCAGGGAGCGGGTCTGCAGACGCACGCCGATCTCTGGCGCTGGCTGCAGGGCGACGTGCAGAAGTGGCTGGCTCATGACGTCCTGCTCGTTGGATGGGGCGACTTCCGCTCGGGCGAACTGCACTTCGACGTCGTTTCCAGCCTGCCGGGCGTGCGTTCGTACAACTGCACTCCGGCCAGCATCGCGCCCTTGATCAGCTATTTCCGGGATTGCTGGGTGGCCGCACAGCACCTGCCGTGCCAACTGGATATCAAGGGCTGTGCCGAGCTGCTCGGGCCCGGCCAGGCGTGGGCCCCGACCCAGGCGATCGCGCGCATGCGGACCGCGCTGGTGCATGGCATCGGAGATGGCGAGCACTGCGTGGAGCGGATCTTTGCGGCGTTGAGCGGCGAGCCGTTTCCACCGCCCGGCGCCGGCACCGCGCTGCGGCTGCTGCTGCCCTTCATCGATACCGCGCTGCGGCAGATGCCACCCGTCCCCGAGCGCCAAAGCGGATCCGATCGCCGTCCGGTGGAAGCGCATGCGGCACGCGTGGCGGCGCTGAGCGAGCGAGAGCGGCAGATCATGGTCTGGGTGGCGATGGGAAAGACCAATCCCGAGATCGGCTGCATCCTGCGGATCAGCGAATTCACGGTCAAGAATCATATGAAGAGCATCTTCGGCAAGCTGGACGTGACCAATCGCGCCCAGGCCGTCGCGAAGCTAACGCGGACGGGTTCCTATGCTTGATGCGGGACCTAGGGTTCCGCCCGCGCCGGTGGCGCCGGCGCTGCCCGCCCCCGAGCTGGGCGAAAGCCGGCTGCTGCACGCAGTGGAGGCGATTCTCGAGCCGGTGGTCACCGTCGTTACCCTGTGGCTGCTGGTCTGGCTCTTCGAAGACGAGCTCACGCCGTCCTGGCTGATCGCGTCGGTGGTGGCTTTCGCGCTGGCTTTTCCCGGCCGCGCCCAGTTGCGGCTGCCGCTGGACCAGGTGTTCGTCGGCACGCTGCTGGCGTGGAGCTGGACGGCGGGGCTGTTGCTGATGATGGCGTTTGCGACCGGGCACATCCAGGAGTTTTCGCGCGCCGTGGTGCTGAACTGGCTGTGGTTCGCGCCCGCGGCGCAGCTGTTGGTGCATTGGGGGTTGCGCCGTGCCGCGCCGCACCTGGTGCGGCTGCAAGGGCCGCCGCTGCGCGCGGTGGTGGTGGGCATGAACGAGCAGGGCTGTTCGCTGGCCGACCGCCTGCGCGCCGCCTCCGATTCGGGCATCGAGCTGGTGGGCTTCTTCGACGACCGCACGCCGGACCGCCACCATGATCACGGGCGCCACCGGTTGCTCGGGCGCCTCGACGAGATCTCAGCCTTCGCGAAAGCCAACCGCGTGCACCTGATCTATCTGTCGCTGCCGATGGCGTCGCAGCCGCGCATCAGGCAGCTGCTGGACGCCCTGAAGGACACGACGGCCTCGGTGTATTTCGTTCCGGACATGTTCGTCACCGACCTGATCCAGGGCCGCAGCGATTCGATTTGCGGACTGCCCGTCATCTCCGTGTGCGAAACGCCGTTCCGCGGTCCGGCCGGCATATTGAAGCGCGCGAGCGACCTCGTGCTGGCCACACTCATTCTGATTTTGCTGTCACCGCTGATGGCCGCCATTGCCATGGCGGTAAAACTGCAATCGCCAGGGCCGGTCATTTTCAGGCAGCGGCGCTACGGGCTGGACGGCGAGGAAATCGTCATCTACAAGTTCCGCTCGATGTCGGTCGTGGAGGATGGCAGCACGATCAAGCAGGCGCGCAAGAACGACAGCAGGATCACACGGCTGGGCGCGTTCCTTCGAAAGACGTCGATGGACGAGCTGCCGCAGTTCATCAACGTATTGCAGGGCCGCATGAGCGTCGTCGGTCCGCGGCCTCACGCCGTCGCGCACAACGAACTCTACCGGCGCCAGATCAAGAGCTACATGGTCAGGCACAAGGTCAAGCCCGGCATCACCGGATGGGCCCAGGTCAACGGATTCCGCGGCGAAACCGACTCGCTGGAAAAGATGGAAGGACGCATCCGCTGCGACCTGGACTACCTGCGCAGCTGGTCGCTGCGGCTGGACCTCTACATCATCCTGAAGACGATCCGCCTGGTGTTCAAGGACACGGCCGCCTACTGACCAAGGAGTCGGCCGCCCGCTGACGCGGCTCAGCGGCGCGCGATTACTAGCCCTCGATAGTCCGAACGGGCCATTGCTGAGGCGTAGCTCATACGCCACCATCGTTCCATGATGTCCCGCTCCCTGCGCGGCCTTTTCCACCCCTTTAACCCCGGGAGACCATTCATGCCCAGTCTGCTTCGCTCCACTCTTTCCGTTGCTTTTGCATTGTCCACGGGTCTCGCGCTCGCACAGAGTGTGCCGCCGCCCAATGGGGACTACAAGCTTGGCCCCGGCGACGCCATCCGGGTGCAGGTCTATCAGAATCCGGACCTCACCGTGGAAGCGCGCGTGTCCGAGAGCGGCTCCATCAACTACCCGCTGGTCGGCGGCGTGGCCCTCGGCGGCCTGAGCATCGGGCAGGCCGAAACGAAGATCGCGCACTCGCTGCGTTCGAGCAATATCCTGAAGTCGCCGCAGGTCAACATCGTGCTGCTGCAGGTGCGCGGCAACCAGGTGTCGGTGCTGGGCCAGGTGAACAAGCCGGGCCGCTTCCCGCTCGAAACGATGAACGTCCGCGTCAGCGACATGCTGGCCGCTGCGGGCGGCGTCACGCCCACGGGCGACGACGTGCTGGTGGTCTCCGGCGTGCGCAACGGAAAGCCGTTCCGCCAGACCATCGACATTCCCGCGCTGTTCGCGGGCAATCGCTCCCAGGACGACCTCGTGCTGGCCGCAGGCGACACGCTCTTCGTGAACAAGGCGCCCATGTACTACATCTATGGTGAAGCGCAGAAACCGGGACCATATCGCATTGAACGCGGTATGACCGTGATGCAGGCACTGGCCCAAGGCGGCGGCACTACCAACCGTGGAAGCCAGGACCGGCTGCGGCTGAATCGCACCCGCGCCGACGGTACCGTGGAACAAGTGGTGCCGCGGTTGACCGATCCGGTCCAGCCGAACGACGTGATTTTCGTGCGCGAAAGCATCTTCTAAGAAAAAGAACCTTTGTCCGGCCAGCCTGCCCAGAAGAAGACCTCCCATGAGCCTGCACCAATTTTTCTCGATCCTGCGCGCCCGGCGCCTGCTCGCCGGCATGATCCTGCTGGCGACGCTGGCGCTGGCAGCGGCCTGGATCGCATTGCGTCCCACCTACTATGCCGCGCGCGCGCCGGTGCTCGTCGACGTGCGCACGGACCCGGTGGGCGTCAACGCGTTGCAGGGAATGATCGCGCCGAGCTTCATGGCGACCCAGATCGACATCGTGCGCAGCGAGCGTGTCGCGCAAAGGGTCGTCGAGATGCTCAAGATCGACAAGCAGCCAAAGGAGATCGAACACTGGCGCGAAGCGACCGATGGCAAGGGTTCACCGCAGGCATGGTTCGCCCACGAGCTGCAGAAGAAGCTTGACGTGAAGCCGGCACGGGAGAGCAACATCATCAACATCACCTGGAAGGGCAAGTCGCCGGACGAGGCGGCGCGCGTGGCCAACTCATTCGCGCAGGCCTACCTGGACACATCCCTCGAACTCAAGACCGACCCGGCCCGTGGCTACGCGTCCTGGTTCGAGGACCAGGTCAAGACGGCGCGGCAGAACCTCGCCGCCGCGCAGGGCAAGCTGTCCGCGTTCCAGGAGCGTACCGGCATCATCAGCGCCGACGAGAAGGGGGACTACGAGACCAACCGGCTGAACGAGCTTTCCATGCAGCTGACCACGGTGCAGGGCCTGACCACGGAAAGCCTGGGCAAACGCGCCGCCGGCCGCGACACCGTGGCCGACGTCATGCAAAGCTCCCTGATCAACACCCTGCGGGCCGAAGTCGCCAAGCAGGAGGGCAAGGTCCAGGAGGGTGCCGCGTACCTGGGCCCCAACCATCCACAGATGCAGCGGCTGCAGGCCGAACTCGGTGCGCTGCGCAGCCGGCTCTCCAGCGAAACCGCGCGGATCAGCAGTTCCGTGGACACGAGCTATCAGGTCAACAAGAGCCGCGAGCGCGAACTGCTCGCGGCCTTGAACGCCCAGAAGGCGCGGGTGATCGGCCTGAACAAGGAGCGCGGTGAGCTCAGCTTGCTGCAGAAGGATGTGGATTCGGCGCAGAAGGCCTTCGAAACCGTGAGCGCGAGCGCCTCGCAGTCGCGGCTGCAAAGCCTGACCAACCAGACCAACGTGATGCGGCTCGCGCCGGCGATCGAACCGCTGGAGGCGACCGGGCCGACGGCGGTGCAGGCGTTGTTGGTGGCGGCCGTCGCCGGAATGCTGCTGGCCGTGGCCGGCGCGCTGATGACCGAACTGGTCAACCGGCGCGTGCGCTCCGTCGAGGACCTGACCATGGTGACGCAACTGCCAATATTGGCCAGCGTGCCGGGCACCGGCGCCATCCTGGTTCCGTTGCGTCTTCCGTATGCTTCGCGCCGGCTGGCGCTGGCCGGCCACAGGAGCATCGCATGAACAGTCAAGTCTATCCGCTGCCCACCACTCGGCTCGACCTGGACATCAGCGGCCCGGCCGAAGCGGACCGGCCCATGGGCGTGATCCTGGTCGACTGGGGCCGCCTGACGCAGGAAAGCGCGCAGCGCATCCTTGACTTCCAGAAGAAAGCGGGCCTGCCTTTCGGCGAGGCGGGCATCGCCATGGGCTTACTCACGGAAGAGGACGTGCGCCAGGTGCTGTCGCTGCAGTTCGGGAATGCGCGCCTGCCGCAGGACGCCAGCTTCGGCAAGGAGCTGGTCGC
>DATNCB010000413.1:0-24826 GCA_035571715.1 Ramlibacter sp. | reverse complement strand
GCGAGCGGGCGCTGCGCTGGAGTCCGGAACGGGCCAGCGCCGTCTGCGGCGTGCCAGCGGCGCAAATCCGCTCGTTGGCGCGCGACTGGGGTACGACCCGGCCCGCCGCCATCCGGCTGAATTACGGTATGCAGCGCGTGCGCGGCGGCGGCAATGCGGTGCGGGCCATCGCCTGCCTGCCGGCGCTGACGGGCGCCTGGCGCCAGCCGGCCGGCGGCTTGTTGCTATCGAGTTCCGGCATGTTCCCGGTCGACAAGGCGGCGTTGCAGCGGCCCGACCTGCTGGCCGGTCGCCGGCCGCGCACGATCAACATGAGCACGATCGGAGACGATCTGCTGCGCGCGGCCTCGCCGCAGTTCGGTTCGAGGATCGAAGCGCTGGTCGTGTACAACAGCAACCCGGTGGCCGTGGCGCCCGAGTCCGGGAAAGTGGTGGCCGGCTTCGCGCGCGAGGACCTGTTCACGGTGGTGCTGGAACATTTCCAGACCGACACGGCCGACTATGCCGACTACGTCCTGCCCGCGACGACCCAGCTGGAGCACTGGGACGTGCACCTGTCGTATGGGCATACCGACGTGCTGCTCAACCGGCCGGCGATCGCCCCATTGGGCGAGGCGCGGCCCAACACGCAGATCTTCCGCGAACTCGCGCGCTGTCTCGGTTACGACGAGCCTTGCTTCGCCGAAGACGACGAAAGCCTTTGCCGCAGCGCCTACGGCGGCCGGGTCGATTTCAACCAGCTGCTGGAGCAAGGCTACACGTCGCTCGACGTGCCCGACGCACCTTTCGCCGCCGGTGGTTTTCCGACGCCTTCGGGCAAGTGCGAATTCTTCAGCGAGCGGCTGGCGCGGCAAGGCCTGGACGGCCTGCCGGATCATCTGCCCAATTACGAAGCTAGCGGTGCTTCGCAGCGCTTCCCCCTGGCGATGATCTCGCCGCCGGCACGCAATTTCCTCAACTCCAGCTTCGTCAATGTGCCCAGCCTGCAGCAAGCTGAGGGCGAGCCGCTGCTCGAGATCAATGCCGGCGACGCGGCCGCTCGCGGCATTGCCACCGGTGTTCTCGTGCGGGTGTTCAACGATCGGGGCGAGTACCGCTGCAAGGCGCGAATATCGGAGCGCGCGCGACCGGGTGTCGTCAACGGGCTGGGCGTCTGGTGGCGCAAGCTGGGGCTCGACGGGACCAATGTCAACCAGCTCACCAGCCAGCAGCTGACGGACCTGGGCCGAGGCCCCGTGTTCTACGATTGCCTGGTCGAAGTCGAAGCCGCGTGAGAAAGGGACTGGTGATGGCGATCGCGGGAGTGGTGGCGCTGGCGGTCGCGGGCATGCTGTGCCTTTCCGGATGCGCGGACCTGGGCTACTACTGGCGTTCGGCGACCGGCCATCTGCGCATGATGGGCGCGGCCAAGCCGGTCGAGGAATGGCTGGGCGACAGCGAGGCGCCCGACCGGCTCAAGACCAGGCTGGTGCTGAGCCAGCGCATCCGCAAGTACGCGGTGACCGAGCTGAAGCTTCCAGACAATCCCAGCTATCGCCGCTATGCCGACCTGCATCGAAGCGCCGTCGTGTGGAATGTCGTGGCCGCCCCGGCCTATTCGGTCACGCTCAAGAACTGGTGTTTTCCGATCACCGGCTGCGTGACCTACCGCGGCTACTTCGACGAACAAGAGGCCCGCGCCGATGCGGCTGAGCTGGCGAAAGAGGGCTACGAATCCAATGTGTACCCGGTGCCCGCCTATTCGACGCTGGGCTGGATGAATTGGGCCGGCGGCGATCCATTGCTCAATACCTTCATCTACTACCCCGAGGGCGAGCTGGCGCGCTTGATCTTCCACGAGCTGGCGCATCAGGTGGTCTACGCGAAGAACGATACGACATTCAACGAGTCGTTCGCGACTTCGGTCGAGCGCATGGGCAGCGCGCGCTGGCTGGCCACGCAGGCTTCCGACACGGCACGCAAGGAGTACGCCGAATTCGATGGCCGCCGCACCCAGTTCCGCAGCCTGGCGCTGGCGACGCGCAAGCGCCTCCAACAGATCTACGAATCGACACGCGGTGCGGAGCGCGACGCCCTGAAGCAGGCTGCCTTCAGGCAGTTCCGTGAGCAATACGCGCAGTTGCGCGCGAGTTGGGAGGGTGACCCGGCGCGCTATCGCGGCTATGACCGGTGGGTCGAACAAGCCAACAACGCATCGTTCGGCGCCCAGGCGGCGTACGACGACCTGGTGCCGGGCTTCGAAGCGCTGTTCGCGCGCGAAGGACGGGACTGGAAGCGGTTCTATGATGCGGTCAAACAGCTGGCGGCCTTGCCCAAGAGCGAGCGCCACCAGCTGCTCAAGGAAAGCTCATGACATTCGCCGCAGGAGACCTGATTGCCTGATATCCACATCACCCGCCACCATTCGCTGGGCCTGCCCGAGGCGCGCAAGCTGGCGTTCAAGTGGGCCGAAACGGCGGAAGAGAGATTTGACATGGAGTGCACGTACGAAGAGGGCAAAACCTCGGATCTGGTGAGTTTCACGCGCTCGGGCGTGAACGGCGAGCTCAAGGTCACGAAGGACCGTTTCGTGCTGGACGCGCGGCTCGGATTCTTGCTGGGCGCTTTCAAGGACCGGATCGAAAGCGAGATCGTGAAGAACCTGGACGATTTGTTGGCCCACGAGTCGCCGGTGCATGCCTTCGACAAGGCCGTGGCCAGGAAATCGGCGCCGAAAAAGGCGGCCGTCAAGAAGAAGGCCTGATGGACACGCCGCAACTCGCGCCGGGGCCGCTGGCCGGTCTCAAGGTTCTCGAACTTGGGCAACTGATCGCGGGACCCTTCGCGGCCAAGACGCTAGCCGATTTCGGCGCTGATGTCATCAAGGTCGAGCCGCCGCCCGACCCGCAGCGGCCTGGAGCGGGCGGCGGCGATCCGCTGCGCAAGTGGCGCCTGCTCAAGGACGGCACTTCGGTGTGGTGGCAGGTCCAGTCGCGCAACAAACGTTCGATCGCCCTGGACCTGAAGGATCCCGACGCGCAGGACATCGTGCGCCGGCTCGCCGGGCATGCCGACGTGCTGATCGAGAACTTCCGGCCCGGCGCGCTCGAAGGCTGGGGGCTCGGCCCCGACAGCTTGCTCGAGCTCAATGGCCGCCTGATCGTGCTGCGCATCAGCGGCTATGGCCAGACCGGGCCCTATCGCGACCGCCCGGGCTTCGGTGTGGTGGCCGAAGCGATGGGCGGCCTGCGCCACCTGACCGGTGAGCCGGGGCGCGTGCCGGTGCGAGTCGGCGTAAGCATCGGCGATACGCTGGCGGCGCTGCATGGCGTGATCGGCATCCTGCTGGCTTTGCAGCACCGCCATGCGAGCGGGCGCGGCCAGGTGGTCGACGTGGCCCTGTACGAGGCGGTATTCAACTGCATGGAAAGCCTGCTGCCCGAGTACAGCGCGTTCAGCGTGGTGCGCGGGCCGGCGGGCAGCGCCATGCCCGGTATCGCGCCCACCAATGCATACCGGTGCAGCGATGGCGGCTACGCTTTGATCGCCGGCAACGGCGACAGCATTTTCAGGCGGCTCATGGGTGTGATCGGCCGCCCCGACCTCGCGGTGGACCCCACGCTCGCCGACAATGCCGGCCGGGTGGCGCGCGTCACCGAGATCGACGCCGCCATCGGGCAATGGGCGATGGAGCACAAAGTGGAAAAGGTGCTGGCCGCGCTCGATGGCGCGTCAGTGCCCGCCGGTCGCATCTACACGGTGGCGGATATCGCCGCCGATCCGCACTACCGGGCCCGCGGCATGCTGCAGCAGGTGCGGATGGACGACGGCAGCACGCTGGCGGTTCCGGGCATCGTGCCCAAACTGTCGATGACGCCGGGCGGACACCGCCGTAACGCACCGCGACTCGGGCAGGATACCGACGAGGTACTGCGGGAGCTCGGCCTCACCGCCGGGCAGATCGAAGGCCTCAAGCGCCGTGGCATCGTGGCGGGGGAATCGTGAACGTTGACCTGGAGACATCCATATGACGCAACGCCCTTTCCTCGCATTCGCTTGCGCGCACCTGACCGACGAGCGGCTGTATGCGGCGCAGATTGCAGCATTGAGCGACCGCTACGAGTGCCGCGCCTTTGTCTTTCGCGAACAGGACTCGCTTGGCGGCATGGCCGAGGAGTTGCTGGACACTGCGCCGGCGCGATTCACGCTGATCGGACTTTCGCTGGGCGGTTACGTCGCGTTCGAGGTCATCCGGCGCCAACTGCACCGCCTGGAGCGCCTCGCGCTGCTGGACACCACCGCAGTGGCCGACACGCCGGCACGCCGCGCCGGCCGCCTGGCCGACATCGCCAAAGTCCGCGATGGCGGCATCGAAGCGCTGATTCCCGAGCTGCCCTCGCGCTGGATGCTGCCGGCGCATGCACAAAGCCCTCGGCTGGTCGCGCTGATGGCCGACATGGCGCGCAGCGTCGGCGCCCGCGGCCAGTTCAACCAACAGACCGCGATGATGGGGCGTCCTGATTCGCATCAGGACCTCGCGAAAGTGGCCGTCCCCACGCTGGTGATGTGCGGGCGCCAGGACCCGGTGACGCCGGTGGCCGACCATGAGGCGATGGCGGCAAGGGTGCCGGGCTCGCGGCTCGCGTTCATCGAGGACTGTGGGCACCTTTCGGCCATCGAGCAGCCGCAGGCGGTGACCCGCGTCCTGGCGGATTGGCTGGCTAGCTGAGCGAGCCGATCAGGTCGACGTACTGCTGCATGGCATCGTTGCTCGACGTGCCCTTCAGCCCGTTCCAAGCATCCCACTTCGCCCGGCCGACCATGTCGCCGAAGCCGGGCTTCTTCTCGCCGTTGTCGCCGGCCGTGGCCTGCTTGTACAGCGCGTAAAGCTTCAGCAGCGTGGCGTTATCGGGGCGCTCGGTCAGGTTCTTCGATCCTGCGACGGCGGATTCGAACGCGGCTTTCAGGTCGGCCATGAATGCTCCTTGGCGGTTTGTGCGGTGTGGGCAAGCGCATCTACCTTTTCGCGGTGTCTGCGGGTAACTTCGCGGTATCTTACGGCCAGCCGGCGACCCAGAATAGGGGCCGCCGCCGAATAACACCAAGCGTACTGGAGAAAGCATGGTTACCCGAATCATTGCGCAGCAAGTTGCCCGCCAAGCCGCGCGCAAGGCCGCTTCGGAACGCATGACGAAAGTCGACACGGCCTGGCTGCGGATGGACTCGCCCAGCAACCTGATGATGATCATCGGCGTGTGGACGCTCGAGCCCGGAATCAGGTACCAGGCCCTTTGCACGCGGGTGCAGGAGCGGCTGCTCCAGTACGACCGGTTTCGCCAACGCGTGCAGGAAGATGCGGCCGGAGCTGCCTGGGTGGAAGACGCCGAGTTCGATATCGAACGGCATGTCGTGCGTGAAACGCTGCCCAGGCGGCGCAAGGGCCACGAACAGGAGGCGTTGCAGCAGCGGGTGGCCGAACTCGCGATGGAGCCGCTGGACCGCGACCACCCGCTGTGGCGGTTCCATCTGGTCGAGAACTACCGGGGCGGCAGCGCGCTGATCGTGCGCATCCACCATTGCATCGCGGACGGTATCGCGCTGATCTCCGTGACGATGTCGCTGGTCGACGGCGGTGCACCGCCCGAGCGCCAACGCAAGGAAGCGCCCAGCGGCGCCGAGGAATGGATCGCCGACACGCTGATCAAGCCGATCACCGACATGGCTGTCAAGGCGCTCGGCGCGGCTGGCGAAGGCGCCGTCCGGTCCTTCGGATTGTTGCGCGACCCGCAAAAGGGCATGTCCGGATCGCTTGACCTGGCCAAGCTCGCTTATCAGGTTCTCACCGATGCGGCTGCGATCGCGTTCATGCCGGACGATTCCAAGACTCGCCTGAAGGGCAAGCCCGGGACTGCGAAGCGGGTGGCCTGGTGCGAGCCGATTCCTCTGGAAGAAGTCAAAGCGGTAGGGAAGGCACTCAATTGCTCGATCAACGACGTGCTGCTCAGTTGTGTTGCTGGCGCCATCGGCGAATACTTGAAATCGCTGGGGGACGACGTCACGGGCCAGGAGATCCGCGCCATGATCCCGGTCAATCTGCGCCCTCTGGAGGAGGCGCACAAGCTGGGCAACCGATTCGGCCTGGTGCCACTGGTGCTGCCGATCGGCATCGAAAACCCGGTCGAACGCGTCTATGAAGTGCGGCGCCGCATGAGCGCCCTGAAAGGAAGCACGCAGCCATTCCTCGCCTTCTGGCTGCTTGCGGCGGCAGGCTTGTTGATCAAGCCGGCGCAGGACGCCATTCTCGGTATGTTCGGAAAGAAGACCACCGCGGTCATGACGAACGTGCCGGGCCCGCGTGAGAAGCTGAAGTTGCTTGGCTCAACATTGGAGCAGAGCATGTTCTGGGTGCCGCAGTCGGGCGACGTCGGCCTGGGCGTGTCGATCCTGAGCTATGGCGGCGGCGTGCAGTTCGGCGTCATCACCGACAGCACGCTATGTCCCGTTCCGCAGCAGATCATCGACGAGTTCGAACCGGAATTCGCGAAGCTGTCGCTGGTGACGCTCATGTTGCCGTGGGGCGAGTGAAAGCCGTTGCGCCTTATTCTTCCTTTGTCCGCAGCGTCAGGAACTCCGCCTCATACTCTTTCGCGAGCGAAATCTTCTGGGCATCGGTCAGCACCTTGCCGGCTTCCTGGAAGAACTTGGTTTCCTCCTCTTGCAGATGGTGCTCGATCTTCTCGCAAAGTTTCTTCGCGCCGGCCATCCACCCCGGCGCGTTGAGCTCCTGGTGCTCGAGGTCTTCCACCATCTCATCCATCTGATGGTGCTCGGAGATGCCGTGGCGCGCGGCGTCCACCGTCGCGTCGTGCTCGATCAAGGGAATATAGAAACAACGCTCTTCCGCCGTCTCATGCGCCAGCAGTTCGCGCTTCAGATCCAGAAAAACGCGGTGCCGCTCAGGCGTGTCGGGTTCGCTCGCAAGCAAACGGGCCGCCAGGGCCCGTTGTGTTTCATGGCTGACGCGTAGTGCTTCGAAAATGTTCATGCACGGCATGGTGCCTGCGAAAGCCAGCGGTGTATGTAGGCGCGCGGCGCAAGATCGGCCGCCCGGCCCGTGCAGCTATTCCTGGAGCTCGACCTTGGCCAGTTCGACGTCCAGCCGCTCCGTGGCATCGACGGGTTTGCCGGCGGCTGCCTGCTCATAGAGCCTGGTTGCCTCTTTCATTTTCCGGTCGCCTTCCAGCATCACCAGGCCGTTGGCATACTCGATCATTCCGATCGCCGAGGCCGGGTTGATCTTCAGCGCCTGCTGGAACAGCTTCAGGCCTATGTCTTTTTTTGCGCCGTAAGTCATCCCCCCGATCAACGAGCCGACCTTGTCAATGACTTCGGCGTGAAAAGCGCCCAGCGCAATGTGCGCATCGGCATGTTTGGGCTGCAGCTTGATCGTTTTTTCCAGCGATTCCTTGACCTTGCCGCCCAGGCCCTGCGCCAGCGCCTTGGCCACGCTGATGCCCTGGCTGTAGCGGCCCAACGCATAGGCCTGCCAGTACCAGGCGTTGGGATTGTTCGCGTCGGCGCCGGCCTGCGTCTCGGCACGCTGCGCTACTTCCATGAACAGGTCCAGCTTGGCCTTTTCCTTTTTCTCCAGGTAATTGGCATAGACCGCCGTAGCCTTGTTGGCCACGGTGATGCCGGCGCCGCCGGCCTTCAGGCCGATCTCGGCGGCCTTCTGGAAGTCGCCGTTGTGAAACAGGCTCCAGGCTTCGAGCACCTGGGGATCTTCTGGCAGGGGCTCGGCGTCTCCGGCATGCAGGCGCCCCCATTGCTTTTTCACGCTCTCAGCATCGAACTGAAAGTCGCCCAGATGGGGGAAAGCGGTCCATTTGGCCATGGTCGTCTGTCCTTTGTCTTTCAGGTCTCTGGGTTGCTGTACGCCGCCACCAGGCCCAGGAGGTGCATGCGTTGACCTTGCTCGAGATAGGGCACCAGTAGATTAAGCACATGATGCGCGCCGCGCAGCAAGGCCAATTGCGCGCTCTCGGGCTCCAGCGCACGGCGCGGATCGCGCACGTATTCGTAGCTCAACCAGTATGTCAACACCACGACCATACTGGTGGCCGTGGCCTCGACCTCGCGCGAATCGATGCTCACCGCGCCCGAACGGCTCATGCCGTCCAACATGGCCTTGATGGCCCGCGTCTTGTTCTTCAGCACCCATTGAAAGTGCGTTTCCAGCCGGCGGTTCTTGGACAGCAGGTCGTTCAGGTCGCGGTAAAGGAATCGGTATTGCCAGATCAGCTCGAACAGCGTGTGCATGAAGAACCAGGCGTCCTCCACGTCGCGCACGCCGTCGCTGGCGTTCAGCAGCTCGCTGAGCGACCGCTCGTACCGGTCGAACAGCGAATTGATGAGCTCGTCCTTGGCAGGGTAGTGGTAGTAGAGGTTGCCCGGACTGATATTGAGTTCGGCAGAGATCAGGGTGGTAGAGACATTGGGTTCGCCGAAACGGTTGAACAACTCGAGCGTGACCTCGAGGATGCGTTCAGCCGTACGGCGTGGAGCTTTTTTTGCCATCTCTACAGCGGCTGCCGCAGCGGCGGCTGGATGGCGTGGGCGAGGTCGTCCACCACCTCCTGGAGCGACGCGATGGCGCGGCCGATACGTGTGGGCGGCTTCGGCAGGGCCACGAGGTGCCGACGCGGATCATCGAGCACGTCCGCCCTGAGACTGATGCCGTGCCGCTGCAGCTTGGCCGCCAGGCTGGTGCGGCGCGAGCGCAGCATGCTGCGCGTCTGCTGGTACGCGTGTTCGGCCAGCTGGCGGCGGCGGCCGTAGCTGAAAGTGTTGGCCAGGTACAGCTCGGGGTCGCGATGGTCTGGCTCGATCAGGACGATGTCGGTATCGGGGTAAGCGCGTTCGTAGTGCTTCATCCCGAGCTCCATGCGCGAATGGATCATGGAACGAAATGTCTGACTGAGCACCGCCGGCAGGCCACCGTCGGCGATGCGGGGAATGCGCCGTTGTTCGCGCGGCAGCCCGCGCTGCATCACTTTCGGTGTCACGGGCTCGGTCGAGTTGAACGGCACCAGGGGATTCAGGCATAGCATGAGGTCCACGCCGCCATCGAGCGCCACCGACGCGTGCATCGTTTTTTTCAGTGCGCCGTCGACGAAATAATGGTCGTCGATTTCCACCGGAGGGAACAGCCCCGGAAGGGCCGAGCTCGCCTGCACGGCCTTGGAGATCGGGACATGGTCCCAGCCGGGGCGGCCGAATGGCGCTGCCTGGCCGGTATCCAGATCGGTGGCAACCAGCGTGAGTTGCGTCTTGAGCTCGCGGAAATCGTTGGTGCGGCCTTCGCGCGAAAACAGGTGTGCGAGCCGCGAGTCGATCTGGTCGTTCGAAAAGATCCCGGTTGGCAGGCTGGGGCCCAACCGCTCGATCGAGTGTGTCAGCGACCTGCGCCCGAGCGTGGCGTGCCAGAGCGCCGATGCAGCCAGGCCCGGGAACATGATGGCGCGACGCGCAAATTCGCCGTACGCCGGCACCATGAGCCAGGAAGGATCGAACACTTCGCTGGCGCCGTCCTCGCTTTCGATGAAGGAAGCGCACAGTTCGGCGGACGACATGCCGTTGGCCAGCCCCGCGGCGATGAAGCCGCCCGCCGAAACGCCCACGTAGTGGTCCAGCCGGGTGAAATCCAGGCCTTCCAGCGCTTCGTCCAGCGCGCACAAGGCTCCTATTTCATAAATGGCGCCCAGCGGTCCGCCTCCGGCGAGCGCAAGCGCGATCTTGGGCTTCGACGATTTTTTGCTTCTCATGTGTAGTCAGTGTAGGTTGCCGGCCGCGGGTTCTCTGCTGCATTGCAGCAAGCGGGCGATAAAAAAGGCGCCGAAGCGCCTTTGAATCGAGCAGCCACCCGAGTCACGCCGACTTGCGTGTGGACGCGCGCCTGGCCGCCGGCTTGGCTGCGCCGTTCGCAGTCTTGCGGCTTGACGCAGCGGTCTTTCCACTTAGCTTCGCGACATTGCGATTGAGCTCGTCGATGCGCGCAATCAGCACGTCGATGTCCTTGGAGGAGGGCACGCCCAGCTTGTTCAAGGCCTTGGAAACGCGATCTTCGAAAATGTTCTCCAGCTTGTCCCACTGGCCCGAAGCCCGCGACGAGATGTCGGTAGCCATGGTTGCCATGCGGTTGGTGGCTTCGGAAATTTTTTCCTCGGCTGCGGCTTGCGTCTTGCGCTGAATCGAGGTGCCTTCCTTGACCAGGGCTTCGAACACCTTGCCGCCTTCTTCCTGGGCCTTCGCAAAAGCGCCCAGGCCCGCCAGCCAGATTTGCTGGGCCGATTCCTTGACGGTGCCGGACAGTTGCGCGCCGGTAGTTTTCTCGGCAGCTTTCTTTTGCAGTTTCTTGACCATGATGGCCTCCAGTCGTGGGTTGAGAGTCGCGCCAATGCGCATGCAAGCACTCTAAGTCTTGGAGCGGGGGATCGTTTAGGGGCGGCTTCCTAAACCGCTAGGCTTTCAGCCCTAGCATGGCGAAGGGTTTGTGCTGAATCATCGCGCCACCTGTTTTGGGCAACAATGCCGCAAAGCAACGCCAATTCCCACCGGAGGTTCTCATGCAGTATTTCGTTACCGGCGCGACCGGCTTCATCGGCAAGCGCCTGGTCAAAAAGCTGCTCGAGCGCAAGGGCTCGGTCGTGTATTTCCTGATCCGCAAGGAAAGCCAGGGCAAGGTGGCCGCGCTGCGCGAGTATTGGGGCTCGAGCGCCGCGCGCGCCATTCCGGTGTTCGGAGATCTCACGGCCAAGAAGCTGGGCGTCGCGGCCGAGGACGTGAAAAAGCTCAAAGGCCAGATCGATCATTTCCATCACCTGGCCGCCGTATACGACTTGTCGGCGGACGCCGAAAGCCAAATCGCCGTCAACATCGAGGGAACGCGCAACACGGTGGAGTTCGCCAAGGCGATCGACGCCGGGCACTTCCATCACGTGTCCTCGATCGCGGCCGCCGGTTTGTACGAAGGCGTGTTCCGCGAAGACATGTTCGATGAGGCAGAGAACTACGAGCACCCCTATTTCCTGACCAAGCACGAGAGCGAAAAGATCGTCCGCAAGGAATGCAAGGTCCCCTGGTCGGTCTATCGGCCGGCGATGGTGGTGGGCGACAGCCAGACCGGCGAGATGGACAAGATCGACGGGCCGTACTATTTCTTCAAGCTGATCCAGCGCATGCGCCAGCTGCTGCCGCCCTGGATGCCGGCGGTCGGCCTGGAAGGCGGGCGCGTCAACATCGTGCCGGTCGATTTCGTGGTCGATGCGCTGGACTATCTCAGCCACCAGGCCGACATCAACAAACGCTGCTTCCATCTGGTCGACCCCGTCGGCTATCGCGTCGGCGATGTGCTGGACATCTTCAGCCGCGCCGCGCATGCGCCCAAGATGAACCTGTTCATCAACGCGGCGCTGTTCGGGTTCGTTCCCAAGAGCATCAAGAAGGGCCTGATGGCCGTGGCGCCGGTGCGTCGCATCCGCAATGCCGTATTAAAGGACCTCGGACTGCCCGAGGACATCTTGTCATTCGTCAACTATCCCACCCGGTTCGACAGCCGCGAAACGCAGGCGGCGCTGAAGGGCTCGGGCATCGAAGTGCCCAACCTGAAGGACTACGCCTGGCGTCTGTGGGACTACTGGGAGCGGCATCTCGACCCCGACCTGCACATCGATCGCACGCTCAGGGGCACGGTGGGCGGCAAGGTGGTGCTGGTCACCGGCGGCTCCTCGGGCATCGGGCTGGCGGCGGCGCACAGGTTCGCCGAGGCCGGCGCGATCGCGATCATCTGCGGGCGCGACCAGGACAAGCTCGACGAAGCGTGCAAGGAAGCCAAGGCCAAGGGCTACCAGTTCATCGCCTACGCCGTGGACATCGCCGACATGGACGACTGCGACCGCTTCACCCAGCTGGTGGTGAAGAACCACGGCGGCGTCGACTTCCTCATCAACAACGCCGGGCGTTCGATCCGCCGCGCGATCGAGTCGAGCTACGACCGCTTCCACGACTACGAGCGCACGATGCAGCTCAATTATTTCGGTTGCCTGCGCGTGACGATGGGATTCCTGCCTTCGATGGTGGCCAAGCACAAGGGGCATGTGGTCAACATCAGCTCGATCGGCGTGTTGACCAATGCGCCGCGCTTTTCGGCCTACGTCGCCAGCAAGGCCGCGCTGGACGCCTGGACCCGCTGTGCCGCCAGCGAATTCGCCGATCAGGGCATCAGCTTCACGACCATCAACATGCCGCTGGTGCGCACGCCGATGATCGCGCCGACCCAGATCTACAAGAACGTGCCTACGCTGGCGCCGGAAGAGGCCGCCGACATGCTTGCACAGGCCTGCATCTTCAAGCCTGTGCGCATTGCCACGCGCCTGGGCATCACGGGTGAACTGCTGCATGCCCTGCTGCCCCGGGTGGCCCAGATCGCGATGAACACGAGCTTCCGCATGTTCCCCGATTCGTCCGCCGCCAAGGGCGACAAGAGCGGCAAGCAGACCCTCTCGCCCGAGGCGATCGCGATGCAGCAGATGATGCGGGGCATTCACTTCTAGGCGCGCCACGGGCTTGAGCCTCAGCTCGGCTCGAGGGGTCGCTACACTCGGTCGAGTCGAATGGGAAGGAAGCAGTCATGTGGTCAAGCCTTTTTTCGAAGTACCGCGCCAGAGAAATCCATGGCCTGAAAGAGGAGAGGGACGCGCTAAAAAAGCAGGTGGCAGAACTGATGCTTTGCGGCGCTCCTTCCGAGCTGGACAGGACGCTTTATCCCTATCCGCTGCCACCAACAATCGATATTTGGGGATTTTTGGCCGGTGTTGCCAACAAGAAGGAATGCTCGATCCTGGAAATCGGGTCTCGGGAAGTGGTTTCCAAGAGTGAGTGCAAGACGCACCTGCCGCTGGCCCAATACACAGGTTTTGATTTTCACGAGGGGCCCAATGTGGATGTGGTCGGCGACGTGCACAGACTCACCGAGTACTTCGAGCCCAATAGCATGGACCTGATCGTGTCGGTCGCCGTGTTCGAGCACCTGGCCATGCCGTGGATCGTCGCCGAGGAAATCGCCAAAGTGCTGCGTGTCGATGGTGTGGCTTTCATCTCCACGCACTTCAGTTGGAGCGAGCACGAAATGCCCTGGCATTTCTTTCAATTCAACAATACCGGACTCGACGTTCTGTTCAATAAGACCCTGGGTTTTCAGACGGTCGAATCTGGCAAGGGAATGCCCATGGTCGGCAGGTTTGCCTACGATTGCGATGCCAACCATGCGGGCAGAGCGATCTCGCATCTTTACTGTTCATCGTACATCGTCACCAGGAAAGTTGCACAGATGCCGGCTAGTGGAACTGGCGGCTTCCAATGGCGGGCGGCGCTCCAGGACGTTTACGGAAAATCCGAGTATCCGCAAGGGACGAGCGTGGTCTAGCCGGGCGGCGGACCGTCTTTCCCACGCAGCCCGTCCACCACGGCGCGTCCTATCCAGCGCAGCCGCTCGCGCCGGTCGGCGGCGAGCACCAGCAACCCGAGGACCTTGCTCGCTACCTGCTTCAGGTCACTGAGCAGCCACAGGCGCGGGATCCTCGCGGTCCGCCATAGCAGCAAGTGGTTTCGCAGCTGCAGGTAAGTGCGTTGCGGGCTGTGAACCGCGAGCTGCCGCCCCGCGAAGGGCAGCATCCTTTCGCCGATCGCGTGGGTCATCGCGCAACCCGCAGCCACTACCGTTGCGTAACCTAGCGAACGGGCTCGCAATGACCATTCGACATCCACGTAGTCGAGAAAAAGCCGCTCGTCGAACGGCCCCACGGCGCGATAAGCCGGCGCGCTGATCAGGCATCCCGAAGAAATCAGGTGATCGACTTCCACCACCCCAGTCGCCGGAGCCGCAACATGCCGCCGCCGGAATCGTACGGGCCGCAGCAATCTCATGGCCCGTCCCGTGCGCGCGTCTTTCCACGCAGGGCCCACAGCCGCCACTGGCTGCCCGGATGGGGAAGGCGCATCATGCGCCGCCAACAGAAAGCGTACGAGCTCCTCACCGGGCCGGCTGTCCTGGTCGAACGTGATCAGGAAACCGGCACCGCCTTCGAGCGCGAGGCGCCACACTTCATTCATCGCGGCAGCGGTTCCCACGTTGCTGCCCATGGGCAGGTAACGCGACCGCCCGAACTCGAGCGGGGCCCGCGAACGCGCGCCGGCCGAGTTGTCCACCACGACCACCTGCTTCACCTGGGGTTCAAGCAGCGCTACCAGTTGGCGCAGCGAGCGCAGCTCGGGCTGATAGCAGATGACGCAAGCCCAAACCTCGGGCTCGGAATCGGCAGGGATGTCGGGCGAGGCCACTCAACTCAGGCCGAGCGCGTCCAGGATCCGCTCGCGCTGGTGGAACCACGCATACTTCGAGATGGCATCGTCGCGTGCGTGCTCGGCCATCTCCCGGTAGTGCGGCAGGTTGTTCAAGGCCTGCCGGATGACGTCCGCCCATTCGTACGCGCGCGCCAGGTAGCCGTTGTCTGCATGGCGAATGGCGCGAGCGTAGACGTGGCTGGGCGAGGCGATGCAAAGTGTGCCCACCGCGGCCGCTTCGAAATACTTGAGTTCGGACTTGCAGTCGGTGAATGTGTTGAACTGCAATGGCATCAGATTGAACTCGACCGAACCGATCAGCCGCTGCAGGTTCACATAGTCGTGGAAAGGGAAACGCGTCACGCGGGAGCCGAAGCGTTCGAGACGCGGGCCCGCTTCGATGTATCCCACCACCACGACCCCCAGGCGCTCGTCGTGTTCCAGCAGCTCTTCGAGCGCGGGTATCACGATGCCGAAATCCCGATTGTGCGACGGCGAGCCACTGAAGTAGCCCAGGTGAATGAGTCCGTCCTGGCCGGGCTGTTGCCTGGCCTTGGCCGCGAAAACCCGCTCGGACAGCGCCAGCTGTTCGGGGTTCATGAAGTTCGGGATGACGGCCACGGGTATGCCGGCGAACTCGTGCATCCGTGCCGCCAGGAATTCGTTGGTCGTGATGCCGGCGTCGCACAGTTTCAAAGTGGCACCGAGCCGCCCGTTGTAGGAAAACCAGTCGTGCCAGGTTTGCTGATTGCGAACGTCCAGGTCCAGGGTCTTGATGATCAGATGCACATGCTCGGTGTTGAACACGAAATCGTCGATGTCGAACAGAACCCGTTTGCGCCGTTTTCTGAAGGCGCCGATCAGATGATTGACGCGATGGTCATAGCGTGTGCGGCAGATGACCAGCAAGTCGGCCAGATCGGCGATCTCGTCAAGCCGTTCGAGATCGGCCAGGAAAAAATAGGAGGCACCGACTTCGTCCCTACCGTGGTTGAGCACTTCCACCATGTTGTGCACGCGGTACCTGAAGGTGCTGTTGTCGGCCAGTTCATAAAAATACGCGACCCGCTTGCCGCGCCGGGCGAGCAGCCGCAGGCGATCCTGCAGGGACAGGTGCCAGGGATCCCGGTGGGCCACCGGAGGCAAATCACCAAGGGAAAACATCAGGCCGGCTTTCCGAAACGCTCGATCACCGGCGCCAGCGATTGCTTCCAATCGGTGGACAGCTTGTGCGTGCGGTAGTGCTCCGCGCGAGTGACTTCGTTGCTGGCCAGCTGCACGCCCCGCTGCAGCGTCTCGAGCATGGCCTCCAGTTCCAGGTCGCCGCAGAGGATGTTCTTGCAATAGCTTGCCAGATCCTGTTTGATGCCGAACTTGTTGGTGACCACAACCGCGCCGCTGGCGGCCATGTCAAAAGGAGGGTAGCTGGGATGAGGGGTGTACATGAGGCAGAGGCCGAGGTCCACCGTGCCGGCAAAGGCGGCGTACTCGCTCCAGCTCAGGTTTTCCATTCTTCTGGGCGTATAGCTGCCGCCGTCCAGCCTGACCTTGGGGATGTCCTTGCCGAGCAGAACGACGTCCCACTCATCGAGCTTCACGATGCCGCGGACGATCGCGGCTTCAAGCAGCTCCAGCCCGAAATAGAACAGGTTGCGGGCGTTGTGCGGCCGTGCGTAAAAGGCTAGTGTCCGGCGCCCGCCAGCTCGAACCTCTCGCCGGCTGAAAACCTCCGGCGGGAAGGCCGGTTCGAAGGCAAGCCCGTTCTGCCCCACATTCTTGAGCCCACTCGCCACCAGGTGGTCGAACAACAGGTTGCTGTTGACCGCAAAGCGCAGGCGTGCGTTGGCCAGGACCTGCGAGCAGACCAGATGATCGTCTCCGTACGGATAGAACATGCGCTCGTCCTCCTGCAGCAGGTAGAGGATCGAATCGTGCGGGACGCTGGCCATGGTCGACGCCGTTGTCCACCAGGAAGTGGTGATGAACAGTTCCGCCTCGTGCACATCGATTTCGGTGGTCTCGTCGTCGAAGCGAGCGAATGCAAACTCCACCTCTTGATCCAGCTGGATGCCGTAAGTGGACAGCACCCCGGCGAGGTTGGAAGGCTGTGCTCGCTCCGTGCGGGTAACCAGCCGCAAAGTCGCACCGCGCGCCTGTGCCATCAGGCATGCCAGGATGATCGCCGTGCCAACGCCGCCATACAAGCTGCCTCGGTTGATGCTGTCAGTAACTATGCTGACTCGCGGCATCGCCGGCCTGGTGACACCGAAAACACGCAGCGCCGCGCAGTGGGGCAGGCGCTTGGCGACAAGCTCCCTGGCGCTGATCCAGCGTGCGTCCTCGACTATCGATGGCTGCACCGGCGCCCCCGGTACGGCAACAGGGGATCGCACGCGACGGCTAATCCTTGTTGCCACCTCGCCAAGCATCCTGCGGGTGCCGTGTATTCGCCGAAATCGCAATACTTTCCCGATCAGTTCGCTCATGCTCGAGGCACTGCCGGGCCGCGCGCCTTGGCCAGCGCGGTTGCGTCTGAGCGTTCGGGAAATCCAGCGGAGAGGCCCGGTGATTTTCCAGCTCGTGCTGTTCATCAGGGCCGCGATGTGGCCATCGCGGATCGCGAGTGCGGCAACATAACTTTCTACCTGACGGCGCAAGTGATCGGCCGCCAAAGCCTGTTCATGGATTGTCCACTGCTGTTCGCTCAGTGTTGTCTGCTGCTGCACCAGCATCGCTTGTTGCTGCGTCAGCGTGCCTTGCTGCTGCGACAGCGTGGCCTGCTGCTGTGCCACCGTAGCCCACTGCTCGCCGAGCGTACTGCGTTGCTGCTCGATCGCGCGGCTTGCATCCTGAAGTGCCAGCTCGAGGTCGTGGGCGGCCCACACGCGCTCCATCAGCGGCCCCTCCTGACCCGCCTGCCAAAGTGCCTGCCATTTCTGGTAAATGACGAGTGAGGATGCGCTCAGGGGCCCCGAATCGGTGTGGACCCCTGAACTTTCATGGATGCGGTAAACCGCGCTGACACCCGGCAAGTGCACGAACGGCGTCACGCGCCCCAACTGCAGCCAGAAGTCCCAGTCTTCGTAACGATCCAACGCTTCATCGAAACGAACTCCACCGGCCAGAACCCCGCGGCTGAACAACACCGCATGTATGGGAGTGAGATTACCGGCGAGTTGGCGCACCGCGTCGAACGGCAGGTCGAATACCTGGCCCCGTGGCTGCCCGGAATCGGTGACGAGCGATACGCCGGTATAGGCGACCAGTGCCTTCGGCTGTTTGCGCAGCACTTCGGCCAGCCGCCTGATATGGTCCGGCATCAGCCAGTCATCGTCGTCGAGGAAAAGCAGCCATTCGCCATGGGCCTCGTCCAGGGCGCGATTGGCGGCTTTGCTTCTGGGCAAGGGCGAATCCGTCGTCACCAGGCGCAAGGGAAATGGCCCGCAGGATTGCGGCAATGTCCGGTGGCCCGGGGCCGCGGCAATCACTACGACCTCGATATTCGGGTAAGTTTGCAGTGCAACGGAATCAAGCGCCTCCTGCAAATGGTCGCGATCCACGCTTCGGATGAGCACCGAAACCAACGCAAGGTCGGTGTCAGTATCAGGGCGGGTTTCAAGAAGAAGCGGATCGGAATCCACGGTATACAGGGCGCAACCGGGACAGGCTTGGCCGATGAAATTCAAAGGCGCAATCATAGCGGGCGTCCGCAGGCGCTCCGCCCGGCGCGATCAATAGGCTAGACTCGCCGCTGATTTGATCGCTACCGTTCACACCCGCCCGACCTGCCCATTGACAGGCCAGGCAGCTTCCCGCCAGAACTCTTTTTCCATGAACGTCCAGGTTTCAGCGGCAGCCGTCTTGCCACTCGCCATCGACGCTTCGGGACTTGGAAAGGCCTATCGGCCCAACGCCAATCCCGCGGCCAGGCTGCGCTCCGCGCTGCTGCGTCAAGCAACTCCCGGCGACAGCTTTTGGGCTCTGCGCGATCTGTGCGTGCAGGTACCGCGGGGGGAATCCCTGGGAATCATTGGCTGCAACGGCGCCGGCAAATCGACACTATTGCAACTCCTGTGCGGCACCGTTACACCGACCACCGGCACGGTGCATGTCAATGGGCGCGTGGCCGCCCTGCTCGAATTGGGCGCAGGCTTCAACCCGGACTTCTCGGGGCGCGAGAATGTCCTCTTGAACGGCCCGTTGCTGGGGCTGAGCCGCCAGCAGCTGATCGAGAAATTGGACTCGATCATCGAGTTTTCGGGCATTGCTCACTTCATCGATCAACCCGTCAAGACCTATTCCAGCGGAATGTTCATGCGCCTGGCGTTTTCGCTGGCCACGACTGTCGAACCAGACATCCTGGTGATCGATGAGGCGCTCTCCGTCGGCGACGGGGGCTTTGCCCGCAAATCCTTCGATCGGATTCTGGCGATGAAGCAGCGGGGCACGACCATCCTGTTCTGCTCGCACGCCCTGTACCAGGTGGAGTCCTTTTGCGACCGTGTCATGTGGCTGCACCAGGGCCGGGTAATGGGCATCGGTGCGCCGCACGCGGTGGTGCGCGACTACACGTTGTTCCTGGCCGGCGATTCGGCATCCGCACAGGCGGACGCACCTCCACCCGGCCCCGCGCATGCAGACGACAGCGCAGCGGGCGCCACCGAGACAGTCCCCACGGTTGCGACGGCCACGCCCGGACACGCGCGCATCACGCGTGTCGTCACCGCTGTCGACGGAGCGCCTTCCAGGCATTTACACATCTCGCCGGGCCAAGGCCGGCTGAGTGTCACGATCGAGTTCGAATCCGATCCCGAGTTGCCCGTGCCTACCGCGGGGATGACGTTCGAACTGGCGAACACGATGATCCTGAGCAGCGTGGTCTCACGAACCGACGGCGTCATGCTGGTGCGCGACGCGCAGGGCAGGGGATCCGCCACCATCGAATTCGAGCCGCTCGCGTTGCGCAAGGGCGACTACCACATCGGCGCTTACCTGGGCAACGAGAATGCGATGCATCTGTACACCGAGGCACCTCGCATCGCACTGCTGTCGGTCGCCGACACTCGGCCCGAGCCGGGCCTGGTCGATCTGCCGCATAGCTGGCGGCTCGCGCCCGGCCATTCCTAGTCAGATTACAGGAAGCTATTTACAAGAAGCTGTTTTTTCTTGCACTGGTGACGGCGAACGCCTCGGCCCAGCGCGGTGTCCCGACGCCGCGAAGATAGAGTGCCCGGTAGGCATTGAGACCGAGCATCGCTTCCAGGTAATTGGCGTATTTGAGTGCGGTCTCGTGGCACAACACAGCCGCTTTCTTCGTTGCAAGCGTTTGCGTGATGTCGACAACATGAGTGGCCGGCACCGGCGTCCAGGTCTCGTAGTACAGCAGCGATTCCACGCTGCTGCGCCGCAGCGCCTGTGAGCTGGCACGCGCGATGCGCGCATGGTCGGGGTGGGTGTCGTGCAGCCACGGCAGGAAGACCCAGTTCGGCTGAAGCCGTTCGACGATGCCCGCCAGTGCCGAGCGATAGGCCGGCGAATCCGCGAAACGTCCGTCCGGCTCGTCCAGGTGCAGCACGGGCGTCGCGATGCCCAGCGTGCGCGCCGCTTCAGCCGTTTCCTTCTTGCGCGCTTCGCTGGTGCCGGCCGGCAAGCCACCGCCACCGTCGCCATTCGTGACCAGCAGCACGTGAATGTCGCAGGCCGGCACGAGCCGGGCCAGCGTGCCGCCACAGCCCAGCGTTTCGTCATCGGGGTGCGGCGCAATGACCAGAACACGGCGCGCGGCGGACAGATCCAGCTCCGGCGGCAGTTGGTTGGCCTCGGCGGGTTGTGCGCTAAGCCGCTTCATAAATCGCCACATACTTTTCGGCAACCTCCTGCGCTGTTGGCCATTGGGCCGCGCGTTCCAGCCCGCGCCGCGCCCACATCTCGCGCAATTGTGCGTTCGCGACCAGCGCGCCCAGGGCCCGCGCCAGCGTTTCCGTATCGTTGGGCAGCAACCATCCGCCGTCGCCGACTACTTCGGGTACGCCGCCTACGGCGCTGCAGATGGCGGGCAAACCCGCGCAGAGCGCTTCCAGATTCGCCATACCGAACGACTCGGTACTTGAAGCGCTCAGGTAGATGTCGGCTGCGTGAAAGTAGGAAGCCACATCGTGCGCTGCCTCGATTCGTAGTTGTGCACCGAAGCCGGCGGTGCGGGCCAATGCCTCCAGTCCGGCGGAATCGCCGGTGCCCAGCAACAGCAGGCGTACGCGCGAATCGGCCTGCGCGGCGCAGGCACGCACCACCCGGTCGAAACATTTGAGGGGCACCAGCCGCCCTACGGCCAGCACCACCAATTCCTGCCCGAACCATCCCAGCGCCGCCCGGGCGCTTTGCCGGGCTTGGGCGTCGCCCGGCCCCAGCACCGGGCGAGCGTGAGGTACGCAATGCCAGTGCGCGGGTTGACGGGGCAAGCCCAGATCGCGCGCAAGCTGCCCCAGCGAAGCCGCAGTGGGCGCCGTGACCCAGTTCGCCCGTGCCGTGATCGAGCGCTCGACGCGCCGCATCCAGGCCTGCGCGCGCGGCCCCTGCTCCAGGCCGTCTTCATGGGTTGCATGACTGTACGAGCCGAAGCCATGCTGGGTAAGGCCCCAACGGATCTTGCCTGGCGCGTACCGGCGCAGGCCCAGCGCGACGCCACAAGCCAGCCACGGATCGTGCGCATGGACATGCGTGTAGCCTTCCGCCGCGGCCAAATGCGCGGCCGCGAGACCGACCTGCAGGCGCTCCAGCCAGCTTCCCAAAAGATTTAGTCGGGCGCCTCGGCCCCTGATCAGGGGGAGGCGGGACAAGCTTTCAATCCAGCTTTGCCGTCGCGAAAGAGCGGCAGCGCTGAGATCCTCCTGGCAGAAGTAGCGCACATCGACACCGGCGGCTTCGAGCGGCCCGAACAGCGGCGCCAGGCTCTTGCCCAGCCCGTAGCGGCGATCCTCGCCGGTTTCGCGGGTCACCATGAGCACGCGCATGGCTATCGAAAATCCGTATCGCCGGCCATGAGCCACCAGCGGCCGCGCAGCTCGTCGGCCGACGGCCCTGGGCTCCAGACGTTGGCCGGCACCACCAGGTCCATCGGTGTCGCGGCAGGTGAAGTCGTAGCGAACAGATCCGCATGACTGGCCGTCAGCCAGGCCGTTACGCGGGCCGCGCCATTGCGCCAGGCCCTCCGCCGCGCCGCGGCTATCAGCGCCGGAAAGCTGCGCCGCGGTCCGATGAGATCCGTCAGTTCGACCTGCCTTTGGTCTATCGAGCGCAACACCACCAGCCCCAGGTCCGCGCCGGTCAGCAGCTTGCGCACCAGCAGGCACTCGTAGGCCACGGTCGGATGCCGCTGGTATCGCTGCTCGATGTAATCGGCGTCGCGCACGCCCAGGATGCTGCCTCGAAAATCGTGCGCCATCGCTTGCCAGAGGCGGTCGACGTTCGGCCGATGCTGCGGCATCAGCTTCTCGCTGCGCAGCAGCCGTGCCTCCCAGCTGTCCGCGGCCGGCCACGCCAACTCCGTCATCTGATCCACGCGCTCGTAGAGGCCGAGCTTTTGAGCGACCTGCAATGCCTTGGCGGTCGGAAAGCCGAATCCGAACAGGTGCGGCCGGCCATAGCCCACGCTGCGGTCGATGAAGGTCGACGCGGCGATCTGGAACGGACCCGATCGCGTCATGACTCCTCGTTCGCCCGGATGCACCATGACGTCGCCGATCTGCACCGTCGATACCGGTTGACCGAAAAAAAGCGTCGCGCGGGGCATGGCTCCGTAAAAGCCCATCAGTTGCCCATCGCGCCACGCGCCCATACCCGGACGCGCCGCGTTGCGGTATTTCCAGCGCCAGAGGCGAGGATCGATGCGATAGCCATAGGCTGCCTCGAACAGGTCGAACCACTGGGCCTCATGCTCTGTGCCGACCCAGGCCGGCAGCCACCGCGGCTTTCTTTCCAGGACCCAGCGTCCAGGGCTTTGCTCGATCACGCCATATCGGCGAGCCAGCAGGGCGAATGCTTCGCCTCCATAGGGATCCAGGTCGCGCAAGTCCGCCAGCGACACGGGCTCGCCCGGCTGCAGGCCTTGGGTGCGCTCCATCAACGCCGCCAGGAGCCCGTATGAGTCTCCGTAGTCGGCAAGCACCGCCGGTAGCCGGTCAGACTTCATCTGCAAATGCCGGCCGGATGCGTTCGAACAGGCGGTGCGAGAGGAATGCGAAAACCAGCCCGATCGTCGTGTAGCTGGCCAGGGCTACCCAATCAGGCGGCATGCCGCGCAATATCACAAGGCGCAGGTTCTCGATCGGCACCGTCAGGGGGTTGAGCCACAGCAGCTCGCGCAACAAGGGCGGCAGTGCCTGCACCGGGTACAGCACGGGTGAGACGAAAAGCAGCATGCTGATTGCCGGTCCGATCGCGTGGCCGATGTCCCTGAGGAACACGCCCAGCCCCGATAGCAGCCAGCTCAGACCGAGCAAGACCGGCACGGTGCACGCCAGTACCAGCGGAGCCGCCAGCACCCATGGCGACAATTGCGTCCCCAATCCGACGGCAGCGCCCAGCAAAATGGCGAGGGCGATCAGTCCATGGAACATCACGGCGCCCACCGCCACCCAGGCCAGGACCTCGAGCGGAAACACCACCCGTTTGACGAGGTTCGGCTGATCCAGAACGATTCGGGGAGCCCGCCCCAGCAGATCCGAGAAGAGATTGAAAACGAGCAGCCCCGCAAACAGCTGCAACACGAATTCGCTCGTGGAATCGCCGCCGCCGGGCCAGCGCGCCTTGAAGACCGTGCGAAAGACGAACGTATAGGCCGCCAGAATCAACAGGGGTGAGAGCAGCCCCCAGCCGACACCCAGCAGCGAGCCCTGGTAGCGGGCCATGATGTCGCGGCGCACCAGTTGGGCGACAAGATAGCGGTGGCGCGCCAGGAACAGCGGATGGCTCAGATGCAGAAGTCGACGGAACATCGCGCCGATTGTGCCTCGGCCGGAGTGCCGCCCCGCGTGCGGGGCGGATTCAGGGCGCCGCCGGACCGTCCGCGGGCTTGCGGCCGGCCGCAACATCGCGCAGGAACGTGGCGTCATCGATCCGCAGATCATTTCCATTGCGCTCCACGACCCCTCGGCTTTGCAGCAGCTGGAAGACGCGGGTCACTGTTTCCCGGCTGGCGTTGATCATGATGGCCAGTTCCTGGTGGGTAGGCGCGTTCCGCACCCAGACGCCGTCCGCGGCGGACACCAGGAGCAGTTCCAGTTGCGCGCACACGCGCTGAATCGGGTTGACCAGGCCCAGGATGCGTCGCTGCCCGGACAACTGGCGCAGCCGCTGCGACAGGCTGGTGCACAGGACTTCAGCCAGTTTGGCGTGAGCAAAAAGGATAGGGCGGATCAGTTCCTTCGGCACGAAGACGACGCGTGATCGTGAAACGGCCGTCACATAGACCGGGTGAGGTTCACCATCGATCACGGCGATGTCCCCGAAGTAATCTCCAGGGTTGACAAAGTAAAGACCCACTTCTCTGCCGTCAACCGTGAAATCGACGCCTTGCAGTCTTCCTTCCAGCAGAAAGCAAAGGAAGCCACCCTCGGCGCCCTTTTGCAGAACCACTTCGCGCTTGGCAAAGTTACGTTCAACCGAGTGTTGGGCCAAATGGGCCAGTGTCACTGCAGGCAGGCCCGCCAGCAAAGGCAGTTGTGGCATCACGGCGACGGGAATGGGCATGAATCAGCTGCAAGCGGGCCAAATTGCGCATGATTATGAAGGGCGGCGCTACCCTGGCCATTGACGCGCGGATGTGACGGGGCTCACATCGCTGGTGCTCTCTCCTTGTTCTAATATGTTAGAGGCCCTATGGCCGATTTCGATTGACGTCCATGTCTAACTTCCTGAGTGTTCGAGCTGCATTGTTTTTCGCTGCGTGTGGGCTGGGTTGGCTCGCTGGCGGGGCCGCGCACGCGGACGCTGTTCCCAGCGCGGACCGTCCGGTCGGTGAGGTGACGATGAGCGTCGGACCGGTGGTTCGCACCTCTGCCCAGGGGTTGCCCGAAGTCGTGCGACGCGGCAGTTCCATCATGCCTGGGGACCGGCTCGATACGGCCGATGGCGGCCATCTGCATATCAAATTCATCGACGGCGCCATGGTGAGCATTCGGCCCGGCAGCCGTCTATGGGTCCAGGATTACCGCTACGACCCCGAGCACGTGGCCCTTTCGCTGGTGCGCTTCAAGTTGGAGTACGGCGTGGCACGCGCCATTTCGGGCGCCGCCGCGGAAGGTGCCAGGGAGCGGTTCCGCCTGAACACGCCGCTGGTCGCCATCGGCGTGCGCGGCACGGATTTCGTGGTGCGCAGTGGCGAGCACGCAACCACCGCTGCCGTGAACCAGGGCGCGATCATCATGGCTCCCTTCGGCGAAGGTTGCCA
>DATNCB010000412.1:0-6104 GCA_035571715.1 Ramlibacter sp. | reverse complement strand
GCAACATGACACAGGACAAACGCATTCGCGTGCTGCTGGCCAAGCCCGGCCTGGACGGGCATGACCAGGGCGCCAAGGTGGTGGTGCGGGCGATGATGGATGCCGGCTTCGAGGTGATCTATACCGGCCTGCGCCAGACCCCCGAGCAGGTGGCGCGGATCGCGCTGGAGGAAGACGTCGACGTGATTGCGCTGTCCAGCCTGGCCGGTTCGCACCTGCCCTTCTGCCGCAAGCTCAAGCCGCTGCTCGAGGCCGGCGGCCTCAACGACAAGCTGTGGATGATCGGCGGCAATTTGCCGGCACAGGACCACGAGCAGCTGCGTGAACTCGGCTTCAAGGGCATCTTCCCGACCGGGTCCAAGCTCGACGCCATCACAGCCTACATCCGGGAGAACGCGCAATGAACGATCGAGCAGCCCCGCAGATCAAGGCAGTCGTCAACGAGTCCGGCATTGAGGTCAAGCCGCTTTACACCGCCGCCGACGTTCAGGAAACCGGCGGCTTCACGATGCTCGGCGAGCCCGGCGAATACCCGTTCACGCGCGGCATTCACAAGCAGATGTACCGCAAGCAGCCGTGGACGATGCGCCAATACGCCGGCTTCGGCAACCCGCGCGAGACCAACCAGCGCTTCAAGTACCTGATTGCCAATGGCCAGACCGGGTTGAACGTCGCCTTCGACCTGCCGACCCAGATCGGCCTGGATTCGGACGATCCCATGGCCGAGGGTGAAATCGGGCGCGTGGGGATGTCGATCGACACGTTGCGGGACTTCGAAGTCGCCTTCGACGGCATCGACCTGGAAAAGATCACGGTGTCGCTCACGATCAATGGCGCTGCCGCCATCCTGATCGCGATGTACCTCGCCATGGCCGAAAAACGCGGCTACGACATCCGCAAGCTGCGCGGCACGGCGCAGAACGACATCCTGAAGGAATTCATCGGCCGCGGTACCTGGATCTTTCCGGTCCAGCCCTCGATCAAGCTGGTGGGCGACACCATCGAGTACTGCGCCGAGCACGCGCCCAAGTACAGCCCGGTGTCGGTGTGCGGCTATCACATCCGCGAATCGGGTGCGACACCGGCGCAGGAGATGGCCTACGCCTTCTGCATCGCCAAGGCGTACGCCGATGAAGTGATCGGCCGCGGCCTGACGGTCGATGAATTCGCCGGGCGACTGTCCTACAACTTCAACATCTTCGGCAACATCTTCGAGCAGGTCGCCAAGTTCCGCGCCGGCCGCAGCCTGTGGGCCAAGATCATGAAGGAGCAGTACAACGCGCAGCAGCCGGGCTCGATGTGGCTGCGCATGATCGCCGGCGGCGGCGGCGGCGGCCTGACTTTCGAGCAGCCCGAGGTCAACATCGTGCGCGGCGCCTACTACGCGCTGATCTCCGCGCTGTCGGGCGCGCAGACCATGGCGCTGTGCTCCTACGACGAGGCCTACACCATCCCGACCGAATACTCGGCGCGCATTTCGCTGCGTACCATGCAGCTGCTGGTCGAGGAGATGGGGCTGACCGAAACGGTGGACCCGCTCGGCGGCTCGTTCTACGTCGAGACCATGACCAACGAGATGCGCTCCAAGATGGAGGAGATCATGGCGCAGACCGATGCCGAGGGCGGCATCGTCAAGCTGGTGTCCGAAGGGATCGTCCAATCGCGGGTTTCGGCGCAGGCCTACCAGATGCAGCGCAACATCGATTCGGGCAAGTTCCGCAAGGTGGGCGTGAACTGCTATCGCAACGAGAGCGAAGACGATCATCCGGTCGAGTTCCACCCCTACAACGAGGAAGACGCCAAGGTGCAGATCGACGGGCTGAACCGGATCCGCTCCGAGCGCGATGCCGGGCAGGTCCGGGCGGCACTTGCGCGGGTGCGCGCCGATGCGCAAGCCGGCCGCAACGTGATGCCGGCGCTGATGGAAGCCGTCAAGGCCTACGCCAGCGTCGGGGAAATGACCAAGGAACTGGTGGACGTGTTCGGGCGTTACCGTGAGCCGGTTCGATTTTGATTGTTTGCGGGACAGACCTTCAGCTCTGTCCCCAACTGAATAGAAAGACGACCTGATGAATTCCATAGAACGCCATCTGGCGCCGGCCGGCCTCAGCCAGGTAACCGACTACCTGGCGCCCCGCTGCCTGGACGAGGCATTGCAGGCGATGGCGGACGGCGCTGCCACGGTGTTATGCGGTGGCACGGATCTCGCGCCGCAGACCGAATCCGGCATGCGCCAGTACAAAGCGATGCTGCTGAACATTCGCCGCATCGAAGGCCTGGGCGGCATCGAGGCCACGGGTGAAAAGGTTCGCATCGGTGCTGTGACGACCATCAGCGAGATCCGCCGCAGCCCCGTGCTGGCCGAAATCGCTCCCGTGCTGGTCGAGGCGGCCGAGCGTTTCGCCAGTGAACAGATTCGCAACGCGGCATCGGTGGGTGGCAACCTCTGCAACGCCTCGCCGGCTGGCGACATGATCCCGCCCCTGCTGGTCCTGGAGGCTTCGGTCGAACTCGCGTGCTGGCAGGGCGGTGCCGTGCAGACGCGGCGGATACCACTGGAACGGTTCTTCGTGGGTCCCGGCAAGACCGTCAAACTGCCGCAAGAGTTGCTGACCGCCATCGTGTTCGACCGGCCCGCAGCTGATTTCGTCGGCAGGTTCCGCAAGTCCGGCCCGCGTCCCGCGCTTGAAATCTCCACGGTTTCGGTGGCCCTCGGCGCTCGTGTCTCCGACGGCAGGCTCAGCGATGTGCGTGTAGCCATGGGGTCGGTCGCGCCCACGCCCTTGCGCGCCCGCCATGTAGAGGCTGCGCTCGAAGGCAAGCCGCTCGACGCCGCGACCGTCGCCGCCGCAGTCGCCGCGGCGGCGGAGGATGCCAAACCCATCGATGACGTGCGTGCCAGTGCGTGGTATCGCGGCCATCTCGTTCGTGTGTTCGTTGAAGAGGTGCTTAATGATGTCCGTGGAAACTGAAATCCGCTTCAAGCTCAACGGCCGCGAGGTTTGCCTGAAGGTGCCGGTCACCATGACGACCCTGGCCATGCTGCGCGACAAGCTCGGCATGACCGGAACCAAATATGCCTGCGGCGAAGGCGAGTGCGGCGCCTGCACGGTCAAGATCGATGGCAAGACCGTCAACAGCTGCCTGATGTACGCCGTCGATTGTGACGAACGCGAGGTTGTGACCATCGAGGGACTCCGCACGCCGGAAAGCCTTCACCCGATGCAGCAGGCCTTCGTCGATCACGGTGCCGTGCAGTGCGGCTTCTGCATGCCGGGCATGATCATGCAGGCCGACTACCTGGTCGAAAACAATCCCAACCTGACGCGGGAAGAAGCGCAGCGGGGCCTCGAGGGCAATCTCTGCCGCTGCACTGGCTACACCAAGGTGCTGGACGCGGTGGAAGCTGTGGTCGAGAAGAAGAAGTGCCGCGGCGATTGCTGAGCGGGCGGTATCCAATACCTCCGGCCGCATAGCCCAAGGAGTGCAATGCCATGAAACGAGACATCATCAGTTCACCCATCGCCAAGAAGACCTTGATCGGCCAGCGCGTCAAGAAGCCCGACGCCCCCGAGAAGGCGACCGGCAAGACGCGCTACATCAACGACATGGTGCTGCCGCAAATGCTGATCGGCAAGGTGCTGTTCGCCGGCCGGCCCCACGCCAGGATCGTCCGTATCGACACCTCGGCGGCAGAAAAGCAGCCGGGCGTCTATGCGGTGCTGACCGGCAAGGACGCCGCTGGCCTCAAGTTCGGCTTCGTGCGCGACAACGTCGCGCTCAAGGACAAGGTGCGCTGCGAACACGACGAGATCGCAGCGGTCGCGGCCGAGACGGAAGAGATTGCCCGCCGCGCGCTCGAACTGATCGAGGTCGAGTACGAGGATCTGCCCGGCGTGTTCACGCCCGAAGCCGGCGCCAAGGAAGGCGCGCCACTGGTCCACGACAACTTCCCCGGCAACAAGAGCCTTCATTTCGAGTTCAAGCACGGCGATCTCGCAACGGCCGAAGCGGTCTCCGACTTCATCGTCGACAACGTGTTCCGTCCGCACCACGTGACGCACTGCTGCATGGGCACCTCCTGCGCCATCGCCGACTTCGACCACAACGGCAAGCTGACGATCTGGACGCAGACCCAGTATCCGTACAACTACAAAATGGATCTTGCTCCGGCGCTGGGCCTCACTCCCGGCGACATCAGGGTCATCCAGCCGCCCGTCGGTGGCGCCTTCGGCTCCAAACTCGACGTCTACCCCTACGAGCCGATCGCCGCGCTGCTGGCGAAGAAAACCGGCCGGCCGGTCAAGGTCATCTATTCGCGCGAAGAGGAGTTCAAGGCCGCGCCGACGCGCCAGGCGGCGATCATCCATATGCGCACCGGATGCAGCCGCGATGGCGTGCTCACTTTCCGCAGTGCCGACGTGTTGCTGGACAACGGTGCCTACACCTCATGGGGACCGACCATTCCCGTCATCATGATGCGCACCACCTCGGGCCACTATCGCGTGCCGGTGGTCGACTTCAAGGCACAGGCGATTTACACGAACAACCCATACGCCGGCTCCTTCCGCGGTTACGGCAACGTCCAGACGACTTACGCAACCGCACAGCAGATGGACATGCTGGCCGACATGGTGGACATGGATCCACTTGAGTTCCATCTCAAGAACGCACAGAAGTCCGGTGAAGTGACGCCGCAGAAGTCCTTCCTGCGCGAGTGCGCTCTGGCGGAGTGCCTGGAAACCGCCGCCAAGGCCAGCGACTACAGCCGGAAGCGCAAGGAGTACGCAGCGCTACGGGGCCAGCCCGGCCGCTACAAGAAAGGCATCGGCCTCGCCTCTTCCATTCACAACGCCGGCGGCGCCAAGATTCACAAGTCGGATGGCATCGGCACCATTCTCAAGGTGGATGACTACGCCCGGGTGACGGTCATCAGCGGCGCCTCTGAAATCGGCCAGGGCATCGACGCGGTCATCACCCTGATCGTCGCCGAAGAACTGGGCGTGCCGCTGGAACATGTGACCATCGTCAACAACGATTCCGACATTGCTCCGTGGGACGTAGGTGTGCATGCCTCGCGCACTACCTTCATTGCCGGCAACGGGACGCGCCGTGCCGCACTGAAGGCAAAGGCGCAGATCCTGAACGCCGCCGAGAAGATGCTCGGCGAACCGGCCCAGGACCTGGAGCTGCGCGGCGGCTCGGTCGTCCGCGACCGCGACGGCATGCCGCTCATCAAACTGGACCGCCTGCTGCGACAGATGCATTTCCAGGCGGAGCCCGAACTGGTGATGGTCACCGACTATTACGAGCCCAAGAGCGAGCCCGAGGGCGCCATGCACGTCTCCGACCACTCCGCTGCCTATTCCCACGCCGTCCATATCGCCGAAATCACCGTCGACACGCTGACCGGCGAGATCAAGGTGGACAAGGTCACGGTGGCGCAGGATGTCGGCCGTGTCATCAACCGCATGGGTCTTGAAGGCCAGATCGAAGGCGGCATCGCCATCGGCCTGGGCTACGCCCTGAGCGAAAACATGCGGATCGAAGAGGGCATGCTGAGAAATCCCTGCTTTCGCGACTACAAGCTCATCACGGCGCCGGAGATGCCGCCGCTCGATATGCATTTCGTCGAGAGCAATTGCGCCGAAGGGCCGTATGGCGCCAAGGGCATTTCCGAGTTGCCGACGATCGTCATCGCGCCGGCCATTGCCAATGCGCTGTACAACGCGACCGGGGTGCGTATTTTCAATCCGCCGATGTCGCCGGAAACGGTCGCCCGCGCCATCCACGAGACGAGGCAATGAATGCACAAAGTGATCACGCACGGCTTGCGCGGCATCGTGGCGGCTTGAGCGCGAATGAAGCTCCGGTACTGCGCTTGGCTTCGGGACAGCATGGGATGCGCCTCGGAAAACATCGTTCTGCCGAACGAGGTCAAGAATGTGGGCATGTTGCTCGATTGGCTTGCGACCCTGGACGAGCGTTTCAAGAGCGCGTTTGAATACATCGATGTCGTGCTGGTCTCGGTCAATCTCCACTATGCAGATCGAAACTATCCCGTGCATGACGAGGACGAAGTCATTTTGGCACCTCCGATCGCG
>DATNCB010000411.1:0-1078 GCA_035571715.1 Ramlibacter sp. | reverse complement strand
TTGCCCGCCTCGAACGGAGGAATCGCCTTGGGCCCGCCGATGAAGTTGATCTGCAGCACACCCTTGCCCTCCGCATTGAACTTCTGGACCCACGGCAGCAGACGCTGCACGTAGATGCCGTTCTCGGCAAAAGCGCTGACCAGCCGCAAAGTGGTCTCCTGCGCGTCCGCTGCGCAAGCAAACCCCGCCGTCACCAGGACGGCCGCGGCCGCCTTGAGAATCCGTCCATTCATCACAATGCCTCCAGTTGATTTCGGCCGAACATAAACCCTCCCAGAACAGGCGTCAATCGATGGGGGCAGTGAGAGCCCTTCGGGACGCCGGCGTGTTGCCAAGGCCGGGGGCTGTGTCTTCACTCCCTCTCCCCCCGGGAGAGGGCTGGGATGAGGGCCCTTCGGCACGCCAGCGTATGGGCAAGGCCGGCGGCCGGGGTGGATCGTTCTCCGGGACACGCTCGCGGCGACTACCCGAGCGCGCATATCAACTGGCGTCAACACTGCTTCGGCGCGCCGCCGTCGCCACAACGCGAATGGCCCTGCGCCCGACCCACCCCGACCACCAGCCTATCGAGATCGACTGGCGCTCTGCGGTTTTCTCCGGCTCAGTAATTCATATCGTGCCAGGCACGGGCTGTTTGGTCGCGTGCGGTTACCTCTCGTAGAGGTCGATGGCTGGGGTGGCCGGGCGCAGGGCCATTCGCGTTGTGAGGAAGGTGCGTACATGGGCGGTGTTGACGCCAACCCGTGTGAGTCCTCGGGTTGTCGTCGCGAGCGTGTCCCGGAGAACGGCCACCCCTGCCATCGGCCTCCGCCCAAGTGCGCGAGCGCCGAAGGCCCTCACCCCAGCCTCTCCCAGAGGAAGAGGGAGTGACAAGTTCAGCCGCGCAGATGCCTAACGAGTACCGCCTGAGCGTCCGGCGCCGCCGGGGCGCACCCAGGTCTGGGCCGTCACGCCGCGCTCGCGCAGCTTGTACTTCTGCACCTTGCCGTTCTCGGTGCGCGGCAAGTCGTCCATCAACTCGACGTAGCGCGGCACGGCGAAATACGGCAGCCGCTCCTCGCAATAGAGCGCCAGCGTC
>DATNCB010000410.1:0-8675 GCA_035571715.1 Ramlibacter sp. | reverse complement strand
CGGATCAACGAACTGGGCGTGGCCGAACCGGTGATCCAGCAGCAGGGGCTGGACCGCATCGTGGTGCAGTTGCCGGGCGTGCAGGACACGGCCAAGGCCAAGGACATCCTGGGCCGCACGGCCACGCTGGAAGTGCGCATGGTCGACGAAAGCACCGACGCCCGCGCGGCCGAACTGGGCACCGGGCCGGTTCCCTTCGGCGACGAGCGTTATCTCGAGCGCAACGGGCAAGCCGTCGTCGTGAAGAAACAGGTGATCCTGACCGGCGACAACCTCACGGATGCCCAGCCGGGCTTCGACAACCAGACCCAGGAAGCGGCGGTGCACCTGACGCTCGATGCCAAGGGCTCGCGCATCTTCAAGGACGTGACCCGGGAGAACGTCGGCAAGCGCATGGCGATCCTGCTGTTCGAAAAAGGCAAGGGCGAAGTGGTCACCGCGCCGGTGATCCGCAGCGAGATCGGCGGCGGGCGGGTCCAGATCTCCGGGCGCATGACGACCACCGAAGCGAACGACGTGGCGCTGCTGCTGCGCGCCGGATCGCTGGCTGCGCCGATGGAGATCATCGAGGAACTCACCATCGGCCCGACGCTGGGCGCCGAGAACATCACCAAGGGGTTCCATAGCGTGGCCTGGGGTTTTGCCGTGATCTGCGCGTTCATGGCCGTCTACTACATGCTGTTCGGGCTGTTCTCCGGCGTGGCGCTGGCGGTGAACCTGCTGCTGCTGGTGGCGGTGCTGTCCATGTTGCAGGCCACCTTGACCTTGCCGGGCATGGCGGCCATGGCGCTGGCGCTGGGCATGGCGATCGATTCCAACGTGCTGATCAACGAACGGGTGCGCGAGGAATTGCGCGGCGGCGCCTCGGCGCAAGCGGCGATCATGGCCGGCTATGACCGCGCCTGGGGCACGATTTTCGATTCGAACATCACCACGCTGATCGCCGGCGTGGCGCTGCTGGCGTTCGGCTCCGGGCCGGTGCGCGGCTTCGCGGTCGTGCATTGCATCGGCATTCTCACGTCGATGTTCTCGGCCGTGTTTTTCTCGCGTGGCCTCGTGAACCTCTGGTATGGCCGCAAGAAGAAGCTCAAGACGGTATCGATCGGAACGGTGTGGCGCCCGGACGGCGATGTCGCTATAACGAACGCTGAGTAAGAAGGAAAGGTCCAAATGGAGTTTTTCAAGATTCGCCGCGCCATCCCGTTCATGGAGAACGCGCTGATCTTCAACGTGATCTCCTTTCTCACGTTCGCCGCCGCCGTGTTCTTCCTGGTCAATCGAGGACTGCACCTTTCGGTGGAATTCACCGGCGGCACCGTGATGGAAGTGAGTTATTCGCAGCCGGCCGACGTCGAGAAGGTGCGGCGCACGGTGGCCGGTCTGGGCTTTGCCGATGTGCAGGTCCAGAACTTCGGCACCTCGCGCGACGTGATGATCCGGCTGCCGGCGCAAAAAGGCGTGAGTTCGGCCCAGCAAAGCGAAAAGGTGCTTTCGTCGCTGAAGTCCGGCGACGCCGGTGTCACACTTCGCCGCACCGAGTTCGTGGGGCCCCAGGTGGGGGAGGAACTCGCGACCGACGGCCTGAAGGCCCTCACCATGGTGGTGGCCGGCATCATGATCTACTTGGCCTTCCGCTTCGAGTGGAAGTTCGCCGTGGCGGCCATCATCGCCAACCTGCACGACGTGGTCATCATCCTGGGCTTTTTCGCCTTCTTCCAGTGGGAGTTCTCGCTCGCGGTGCTGGCCGCGGTGCTGGCGGTGCTGGGGTACTCGGTCAACGAGTCCGTGGTGATCTTCGACCGGATCCGCGAGAACTTCAGGCGCTTTCGCAAGCTCAACACGGTGCAGATCATCGACAACGCGATCACCTCCACCATCAGCCGCACCATCATCACCCACGGCTGCACGCAGGCCATGGTGCTTTCGATGCTGCTGTTCGGCGGTCCGACGCTGCACTATTTCGCGCTCGCGCTGACCATCGGCATCCTGTTCGGCATCTATTCCTCGGTTTTCGTCGCCGCCGCCATCGCGATGTGGCTGGGCATCAAGCGCGAGGACCTGGTCAAGTCCGCCGCCCGCAAGGACGAGGACCCGAACGACCCGAACGCGGGCGCGACGGTTTAGGCCGATAACGTGAACGCCCCACAACTGCCAAAAGGCGCCGGCGCGCGGATTGCACGCCAGGCGCGCGAGCAGTTCGTGGCGCATGCGCAAGCCGCCCTCGCGCCGCTGGTGCAGGCGATCCGCAGCCGGATGGGGGAGCTGGTCGACACCAGCAGCAGCTCGCGCGAAATGTACGAGCGCCGCGATGCGATGCTCGACTTCGAGCGCAAGGGCAAAGGATGGGCCGACGCTGCGGCCAAGGCTTGGCGGCAGGCGATCGTTCCTCCTACGGCGACCGCGCGCGTCAGGCTCGACTCCGCCAGCCTGGAGTTGATCGGCGACGACGTCGTCGAACGCAAGATACTGTCGTCTCGGCTGGCCTTGGCGATCCAGGAAAAGGCCACCTGGGAGCTCAATGCGTTGCGGCTGCGCATGCAGCATCTGGAGGGTGGAGATGAGCTCGCAACCACCGACGTGCTGCGGCCCGAGGCGCTTTCGCAGCTGCTGGTCGAGCAATGGAGCAGCGCGGAGCTGTCCCGCGAGTCCTGGGTATTGGTGCAGGACGTGATCCAGGAGCATGTGCTCAAGCATGTGCCCGACGGTTACCGTCTGGTCAATGAATTCCTGATCTCCCAGGGCGTCATGCGCGACATTGATTTGAGCGGCAGGGTCAAGCGCCGCACGACAGCGGCAGGGCCCGGCAGAAAGTCCGACCGCAGTGGTGCGGAGACTCAATTCGACGCGAACGAAACGGGCGGTGGCGACGGCGGCGGTGTTTCCGGCGGTCCGAGATCGCGCGGCAATATTGGCAATCAGGGCGGCGCCGGCGACCAGGGCGACACCGGCAGTTATGGCGGCGGCCGTGGTCAAGCGGGATATGCCGGCGGCAGTTATGGTGGCGGTGGCGGTGGCGGTGGCGGTGGCGGTGGCGGTGGCGGCCAAGCGGGATATGCCGGCTCGAGTGACTATGGGGACCACGGCGGGCATGGCGGACAAGGCAGTACGCATCAGGAAGGCACCGGTGCTCATGGACCAAGTGCCGGAGCAACCGGCCGCGTCCCGGCCGCAGGCGGGCGGCGGGCCGGTGGCGTGGCAGATGAAACCCGGCTGATGACGTCGAACCCTCCGCTGGCGCGGGCCCGCATGAGGGCAAGCGGTGTGCTGGGGCAGCTGAAGCGCCTCCTGACAGAGCGGGTGGCAGGCTTCGACGGTAACCCGGCAACCCGTCCATCGCCGGCGCTGGCCGAAGCCCTGTCGAACCAGGCCACTCAGGCCATGCAGACCGCCGCCACCCTGCAGGAAGAGCTGGTCTATGACGATGCGGCGGTGCAGGAAGTCGCACTGGACTTGCGCCGACGCACCGGCGAGCTCAAGAAGAAGGCCGCAACCTCCACCGAGAAGGCCACGATCGAGATCGTCGCGTTGATGTTCCAGAGCATCCTGGCCGAAGAGCGTATCCCGCCGGCGATTCGGGTCTGGTTTGCCAGGCTGCAGATGCCGGTGCTGAGAGTGGCCATCGCCGAGCCTGAATTCTTCGGCTCGCTCGAGCATCCGGCCCGCCAGCTGATCGACCGGATGGGATCGTGCGTGATGGGCTTCGACGCGGCGACCATCGGCGGCACGGCGCTGGAAATCGAGATCAAGCGCGTGGTTCAGGTGATCGAGCAATACCCGGAAACCGGCCGGCGTGTATTCCAGCTGGTCTATGACGAATTCCAGAAATTCCTTTCGAAATTCCTCACCGAGAAAGCGCCAACCCAGCGCTTGGTGACCGTGGCCCAGCAGGTCGAGCAGAAGGAAACGCTGGCGGTCCAGTACACGATCGAGCTGCGCAGCATGCTGGCCGACATGCCGGTGCGCGAGGAAATCCGCGAATTCCTGTTCAAGGTCTGGGCCGAAGTGCTGGCGCTGTCCGCGGTCAAGAATGGGCCGCAGCACGAGGACACGCTGGCGTTGAAAAACTCGGCGTCCGAACTGGTCTGGGCCGCCAGCGCCAAGCCCAATCGCAATGAACGGGCACGCGTGATCCAGGACCTGCCGCGACTGCTGCAGCGCCTGCGCCAGGGCATGACGCTCGTGGGCATCCAGGGCAAGGCGCAGGAAGGCCACATCAAGGTGATCGGCGACACGCTGGCCGATGCGTTCCTGTCCAAGACCGAAGCGATTCCCCATGCCCAGATCGAAGCAATGGCCAAGCGGCTGGCCCATCTGGAAGACTTCGTTGGCGACGATTCAGCCGCCGACCTCCCGCTGGATGCCGAGAACATCGAACTGATGCTGGGCATCGACGCTTCGATGATCGAGGTGGTAGCCGATGGCGGGTCGCGGCCGAGCGCAGCGATGCTGGCCTGGGCCGGGGAACTGCAAGTGGGCAACTGGTTCTCGCTGGACCACAATGGTGCGAGTACCCAGGTCCAGTATGCGTGGCGCAGCGAGCGAAGACAGCTTCACCTGTTCGCGGCGCCCGGTGGGCGCAGTTACCTCATCCAGGCGCGCCGGCTGGCGGCTTATCTCCAGGCCGGGCTGCTGCTGCCGGCCGAAGAAGAGGGGCTAACGGTGCGCGCTACCCGCGACGCGCTGGCAAAGCTCGACGCGAATCCGGAGCGATTGCTGCAATAGGAAACGTCAATGCGGCAGGCGACCTTCGGCGGGGTCGCAGAGCTCGTCGAGCACCAGCGCATCGGGCTCTTCACCGAAACTCCAGTACACCATCAGGACGATGATCTTCAGGTCGTCGACAGATACCGGATCTCCCGGTGCGGCCATCGCGCGGTCGATCACGATCTCGCGCATGGCTGCCGGCAGTACACCGGCCGACTCGAGAAACGATACGAACCCCAGGCATTGGGCGCCAAGATGATCCTGCTCGGCTACTGAATAGACCCGCAGGCTGGATGCCGATTGCAAGGCGGCAGTCTCGGCTGCCGGCGTCTCCCCCAGCCGGGTGCTCTGGGCCGCCAGATTGAGCCCGTCCAGCCAGACCAGCGCCGCGTGAATCTGGTCGGCTTCGAATCCATGCGCAGTCAGTTTGCGCCCGAGCTGTTGGGGCTCGGGACAGGCATCGCCGCGCCAGTAGTGTTCGTACACGAAAACGAGCACTTCGAACATGCGCCAATATAGCCCAGAAAGGTGCCGGCTGGACAGTTGCCGGCCTTGTGTTGTGTACCCGCCTCAGCCGGCGGCGACGCGCTGGAACAGGCCGCCGGGCAGGCGCGCCACTTCGCCATCGAGTTCGAGTTCCAGCAGCCTTGCCTGCAGGTGGGCTGGGGATACACCGGTGCGTGCAACGAGCGCATCGAGACTCACCGGATCGAAGCCAAGCGCGGCCAGCAGGCCGTCCTGCGACCGTCCGGTTTCGACGTGCTCAGGGGACGGCGCCGACGCTGGCGGCGCGCGCCGATGGCCCTGAGGCAGCGGCAAGTCCTCCAGCACGTCCTGGGCGGTGTCGACGAGCTTTGCGCCCTGCTTGAGCAGTGAGTGGCAGCCGCGCGATTGCGGCGAATGAATCGAGCCAGGAATCGCGAAGACGTCCTTGCCTTGTTATGACAGGTTGAAGAAATCTTATCTACCTAAACGGCGAGGCTCCACAACGAAGCGCCGTGTTGGAATGGCAATGGCGCAGAGTTGTCCACGGCGGCGGGCGTCGCTTGCGACGAACGCACGCCGCGGTGGGCAACTCGTCACATACGGAAGCATTTGCTCACTTGCGCGACTTCAGTCGAAGCTCGTCCGCGATTCAGGCGACCACCGTCTGGGCACCAAGTCGGACGCCGCCCACGCCAACAATCGCGGCAGCTACAAGCACAAGATGATGATCGTGTCCCCGTAGAGCGCCACGGGAACAAGCGTTCATTCCAAATCGCCAAGTCAACGCTGACGCTTAGCCCGGTGCTGAAGTCTCAGATTTCCGCCAAGGCCCCGCTTGTGACGGACGAGGCCCACTGGCGTCACCAGCAACACGGTCGAATCGTCCTTCCCGATCCTCAAGCGCGGCCTGACCGGCAAGTTCCGCTCGCTAAATTGTAAATTGCGCCGAATGTGACTTCGGAACTATCGGCAGTGGCAGGGCTTTTCCGGTGCCGACGCGCTGACACGCAGCGTTCGGCCAGATCGCAGGCAAGCGGTTAACGTACCGCAGGCCCGCTTCAGAGTTTGAGAGTGTCCTGCGCAAGCTGTGCGTAGATTATCGTCGTCCTCGTTCGCTCCGACGGAAACGTGACGCTTTCGAGGTGTCAGTCATGGCATCTATCAGCGATTCCCGATCCGTTTCTCCGCCGACCCCAATAATCCGATTGACGATTTCCCGTTCAAGTCCCCACTGGTAGACCTTCAGGCTGCGCCATACCGTCTCTTCCGGAAGACTTAGTTTCCCAGATGGTGGCTTAGTGGCCGGGTGCTCCATCAGCAGGCGTAGAACTGTGTATAAAGGCCCCGCCAGATTCGGAGCGGTTTGCGTCGGTTGCACTTCAGCGGCTTCGAAATGCCGCATGTCAAGGGTGAGCCCTAGGAGATGCGATTCCGAGAGAGAGGATGGCAAGCAGGTTTGCCAGTTGCTGCCCTCGAATACGCTGTTGAGCTCTTTCAAATCCGCCCCGATCCTTGGCCGCAGAGACCTAAGACAAATGCTCGATGGTGAGGAAAGAGGCGTCTCAAATGACATAGTTCCGCTCCGCTGTCTGACCAAAGTAGTTGCCCGCCTCCAGCCGCTTGCATGGCAGTCGGCTGCGTTATAAATACATCAGTCATTCTTGGCGTTCTAACCATTGTTTGCAACTATTTGGCCCGAAGGCCGACGGATTTGTACCGGCAAAGATTCGCTTTCGGAATACGCATTGGCATGGGCTAGCGTCTCGCAGAGGCTCTTACATGCAGAAGTCGCTTTACAGTAGCCATAACGATGTTCTTCGCCGACTGTTGCGTCGGGCTCGCTCGGACGCGCGACTGCGGCAGGCGGATCTCGCGCATCGGCTTGGAAGAGGGCAAGCAACCGTGAGCAAGGTCGAGCGTGGTGAGCGGCGACTAGATGTAATCGAGCTCCGTGCGTGGCTCCGGGCCCTCGAAGTGGACTTCCTGGGCTTTATGGCCGAGCTCAACGAAACGTTGATGGTTTATCCAGGAGTCGACCCACATCTTCAGGCTCGGCGACGTTCACGAGGGCAGCGCAGAACTGAGCGCAGTCAAATCAGGCCATGCTGCGATTGATGTATTAATAACGTGGCTTCAATAGGACTAATCGGCCAGCCTCTGGCCGATGCTGAGCCACCACAAGAAATCCAGCCCGAAGCCAGGCCGCCCACGAGGACACCGCACGTTCGATGCCGGAGTCGCCACGGCATTCGGATCGATCGTCAGGCGCGCCCGGGTGGACGCGGGCGTGTCGCAGGAGGCGTTTGCGGATCTCGCACAGGTCGAACGTAGCTACCTAGGGCGGCTTGAGCGCGGCGAGAGCCAGCCGACCCTTACAGTGGTGCTGAAGGTCGCAGCGGCCCTGGGCTTCGAGGCTAGCGTGCTTGTGGGCCTCGTTGAACGGCTTCTCGCGAATTAGCGGCCCCGAGGAATGGGGTGGTGTGCAGCAGTTATCTGAGGGCAGGCCGGGTGCGCATCACGCCAACAGCCCAATCAATACCGCTCGCTAAATCCTTGAGAAGCGCCAAATGAAGGAGGCGGCATGCGGTGGTCTACAAGGCGGCATACTGAACGCCGCCGGCCAACGTAAGGTAATTGTCGTCAACCAAAAAAGGAGTGGATCGGCGTGGTGTCCTTCATGAACAGCCTTTTCGACTTGGTCGGTGACAACGAGGAACACGAGTTGGCCGACTTGCTCGATTGGTCGCGCAACTGGTGGAAGACTACGAGGGCGCGCGGCACACGCCGCCCGACGCCTCGCCGCATCAGGTGCTTCGTTTTCTGATGGATCAACACGGCCTCAAACAAACTGACTTGGCCGCCGAGATCGGTGGTCAGTCGGTCGTGAGCGACATCTTGAACGGCAAGCGCGAATCAATGGCCACCAAGCCAAAGCCCTTGGGGCGCGGTTTGGTGTGTCGGCGGGTGTTTTTCTCTGACAGAGATCGCGGTGCCGGACCATTGGCGTGGCGGCCATTCCAACGACTGGACTGAGGTGGAAAGCGGACCGCCGCGGTCGGTCCGCGAACTGGTGAACCCGGCCAGGAAGAGTCCTTCGCGACTGGCCGCTTTGGAGCAGCAAAACGATAGCTGGCAGAAAACGCGCGCAGCGGCCTGGTGCGCCAGGCTGCGATGCGTGGCCTGCGGATCGGTCTGGCCGATTACGGCCGAGGGTCGGTGATTGGCGATCGGGATACAGCCGTAGGGCGCGCAAAAAGAACGCATTTGACCCAGATCAAAGGACCGCTGCGCTCGGCCTTCCGTCGGCTTTCTCCTACAGGGCCCAGATCAATTCCTCGAGATGATGCTTACAGCGAAGGCGCGCACGCCTCTCGCGCAACAAGGCTAGCAGCAGCGAGACACATCAACGAGGATATCCATGGCTTGCGCCGAATTTCGCCTCGAAAGCAACCATCCGATCTCCGGACGGCTGGTCCCAATTGCGG
>DATNCB010000409.1:0-3098 GCA_035571715.1 Ramlibacter sp. | reverse complement strand
CGGTGGCCAAGGCCGACGTGGCCACGAAGGACGCCACGGGCAGCTTCCCCGGCTCCTTCAAGATCCCGGGCACCAATACCTCGATGAAGTTCGGCGGCTACGTGAAGGCTGATTTCATCCATGACTTCAAACAGAATGTCGGCGATTTCCCGGCCGGCTGGCGCTTCAGCGTCGATCCGCAGGACTTGGCCCAGACGGGGAACAGCCGTTTCCATGCCCGCTCGTCACGCCTTAACTTCGAGACCCAGACACCCACGTCCGCGGGGGTGGTGCGAACCTTCGTCGAAACCGATGCCTTCGGCGATGCCGGCGACACTGACCAGACGACCATGAACGGCACGTTCTGGCGCATTCGTCAGGCATACGGGGTGTTGGGCAACTGGATGGCCGGCCAGGCGACCACCAACTTTGCCGAGTTCTCGGCGTTTCCCGAGGTGCTTGACTTCAACGGCCCATCCGGACAGACCAACCTGCGTCAAACCCAGTTGCGCTACACGGCGCCGGTCGGCAAGAGCGCGACCCTCTTGTTGTCTGCAGAAAACCCGAATGCCGATCTGGTCGGCGCCAGCAGCACCAACAAGATGCCCGACCTCACCGCGAAAGTCCTTTATAAGGGTGACTGGGGCTCCGCCTCGGTCGAGGGCGTGGCCCGGAGGTTCAACAACGACACCGGCGCCGGTGTCAACGGTTGGGGGATCGGGACCTCCGGCAGTATCAAGACCGTCGGCAAGGACAGGCTGCAATACAACGCCATCTACGGTAACGGCATCGGCCGCTATCTGCAACAGGCCATCTTCATGTCCGGCGGCAAGGATCCAAGCACCGGAAACCTGGTCTCATTCAAGAGCTATGGCGGCTATGTCGCTTATCAGCACTGGTGGGACGAACAATTCCGCTCGACCGTCGTCGCGGGCTATTCGCGCATGAAGAACATCGCCGCCGATTTGGGCGGATTCGCAACGTCGAACGCCGAGGGCGGACCTTCGAACGTGTTGAAGTCGCTCCATACCAACATCATATGGAGCCCGACGCCGAAGGTTAACCTCGGCCTCGAGTACATGTGGGGTTACCGCGCGCGGCCGGTGCCGAGCGACAACGGCGGCCTGACCGGCACTTTCAGCCGGTTCCAAGCCTCCGCGCAGTACAGCTTCTGACCCGTCGCAAGCTGTGGGTTGAGATCGTTTCGGCCGGGCGAAAGCCTGGCCGATCCCATTCTTCACGCGGTCGCATGGGCCGTTGTTTTCCGACCGGATGAAATTGCAAGTTTCTCCACCGGTCCTCAGCCCTGAGAGCTCTTGCCCTCGGGGCTTTTTTGACGCAAGAGTGCAGTGGATATTTCATTGAGAATCACCAAACCCGGCATGCGAGCCTTCGACCCCATCGGGTACGGCGCGTATGCGCCGACGCCGGCGCAAAGACCCGCAAAAACTGCCTCGCCGCCAGGAGGAATTCACGTGCGAGCAGTAAACGTGTGCGTGTCGGAGCAGCGATTCGTAATAGTTCGACCCCGATTGGCTGGGTCGCAAACTTGACGATAGCCCAACCAATTCAACCTGACGGATCGGCTCGAGGTTGTGCGCTCCGGGCTGCCATCGCGCTGGCGCCTTTGGATTGGCGCGCCTGAACTGCGACTGCTCACGCGCTTTGCCAACCCCCTTCCGTCTCTGCAGCGCGGCCCGCCGCCCCAGCAATGAACCAACGTGCTTGTTTACTTATTGCCTGTGATCGCCTCGCGATGTAGTGCGAGCCTTGCGGGTCGCACTTTTTTGGGTAGAAACATGAGAAGACGTGAAATTTCCACGCGCACTGTTCGCGCCTCTGGCAGTGCTGTGGCCCTGGCCGTGGCGCTCAGCGCCTGCGGTGGCGGTGGCGACGGCGGTGCGGCCGCCTTGGCATCCGGCGCGACTCCTGCGACCACTCCGGGCGCCATACCGGTGATCACACCCGCACCTCCACCGTTACTCACACCCGCACCCGCACCGGCACCCATATCGGTGATTACACCGGCTCCCCCACCGTCAGTCACACCCACACCCAACCCAGCACCGATACCGGTGACCACCCCGGCACCAGTACCAGCGCCCACGGTGGCACCAGCTCCGGCACCAGCTCCGGCACCCGCACCGGCGGCTGTTGTCGACGCAGGCCCGATCCCGATCGCGGCCTGGCCCACCACTGTGCTGCAGACCGGGCGCGACAACGACGCGTACTGGGTGGACGATGGTGTCTGGGGCGCCTTTGGTTTGACCCGCGGCTCCTACGCCGGCACGGGCGGCACGACCTACGAGCAGTACACGGGCGTGAGCCGCAACATCGGACCGAACGGCGAAGTCGCCTTCAGGATGGCCTGGAAATGGCCGAGCTGCTGCAACGAGATCAAGAGCTTCCCGAGCATCATCAGCGGGCGCAAACCCGGTTGGTTCAACACATCGAACAAGCCGAACGGACTCGACGTGCAGCTGCCGGGCGGCGGCTTTTCGCAGACCGCCCCTTCAGGTGCGACACCCGGCACGTTCTTCCCGCTGCAGTTGCCGATCGCCTCGCTCAACACGTCCTTCACCGACCAGCACGTGTTCACGCCGAATGGCAAGGGCCAGCTGGCCTATGACATGTTTCTGCAAAACACGCCCACCCAGGTTTCGGGATTCGGGCCCAACATCACGCACGAGGTCATCATCCCTGTGGACTATTGGGGCGGATACGGCGCCCATCCCACCGGCCGCAACCCGGTCTGGTACGACCATGACGTGACCATCGATGGTCTGCTGTTCCATGTCTATGCGGCCAAGGACCCGAATGGCGCGCTGCGCGCCAGCTTCGGTGCTGGCTGGAAGTTCATCATCTTCGAGCCGGACCATCCCATCGCCGGAGCCACGCTCGATCTCGCGAAGTTCATCAACTACGTGACGACACGCAAGGACGTCTTCGGCACGCCCTGGGCCAGCGGCAACGAATACCTGGTGAGCGTCGAACTCGGAGTCGAGGCGCAACTGGGCGAGGGTGACATCCAGGTGTCGAGCTATCGAGTCTGGAGGTAGGCCCGGGAAAAGGGGCTCTGCAATGGGATCGGGAGGTTCGACAGCGCTGGAGCACGAGCG
>DATNCB010000408.1:0-21600 GCA_035571715.1 Ramlibacter sp. | reverse complement strand
GGTTGGTATAGGTGATGTCGCTGTATGGCGTGATGACCCGATAGTCGCCGTCCCACGGCAGCGTGGGAATGAACACCCGGTGGCGCCCGAAGGTCATCTGGTCGCCATCCACCGGCGCACCGTTGGCGAAAGCCGCTTCGACCGCGAGCACCAGGCGGGCTTTCGGGATACCGGCAGGGTCGGCCATGCCGTTGTCGGCAATATAGTAGAAGTGCTCGTCAAAGTAGGAGGTCGGGAAGTTCTCCGGGAAGGACAGCCCGGGCGGGATCAGCACGCACCAGCCGCCATCGAGTTCCGCCTGACTTAGCAGACTGCAGAACTCCACCGAGATGCCAGTCTTGTCCTGGAACCAGGCAGGATAGCCGCCGACCTTAGGGTCCTTGTTGATCGGGCCCATGCGTTCGAGCGCTGCGTGAGCGGAACCTGCAGCGAACGCCAAAGCGATAGCGACCGAAATAAGTGAGCGTTGTGGAGTCTTCATGATGCGTTTGAACCTTTATTTCTCGAGTGAGCCTTACCGATGCGTTATTCCTTGCCCGCCGAAACGACCTTGTCCTGGCCTTTGGCGGCCAGAAACTCCTGCGTCTTCGCAATCAGGCGCTGCGCGTTCTCGATGTCGTAGAAGCGCGTCCATTTGCCGCTGCGCCCGTCTCCGATCAAGACCACGCCGGGGTGGTTTTCGAAGTTGGCGCTGTAGGCGCCGAAGCCCTTCAACGCCTCCGTGACATTGGCCGAGGAGCCGGTGAGCCACAGCCAGCCTGGCTGCGCGCCGTGATGGGCGGAATAAGCCTTGAGCACGCTCGGCGTGTCGCGGGCCGGATCCACGGTCAGCGAGACCAGGCGTACCCGGCTATCGAGCGCGCTGCCAAGCTGGTCCTGGAGCTGCGAGAAAGTGTGCGAGACCACCGGACAGGTGTCGGTGCAGTTGGTAAAGACGAAGCTCACCACCACCACCTTGTCGGCCACCACGTCACTGAGCAAGCGAAGATGACGGCCGTCCTGGTCCGTAAGGACGGTATCCGACAGCTTCACCGCTGCGCCCTGGGGCGTGGCTGCGACGGCCAGCGGACCATGATGACCGTCGTGCCCCCAGGCCACCCCGGCGGGCAGCATCGCAACGCCCAGAACCGCGGCCGCGGCGATCCGCGTGCTCATTTCCATGGTGTTCTCCTTCTTCCCAGAGTTGCTGCTTGACTCGTTCAGGCTGGTTTCCAGCCCGATTGCGTGTGACTACGCAAAGAGCGGGCCAGCAACCAAGCCTGCGGCAAGAAATTGGTAGGAGTACACCTGACTTACACCTGACCTGAACCTGACGTACACATGACAAGCGAGCGACAGAAAAAGGTCTGGCAACCTCGCATTGACTGGGCCGGATTTCCCCAAGAACGGGTGGGGAGTCGTGAAATTCCCCACCCGCCAGCTCATCTCATCGAGCTGCCGCTCTGGATGCTGTGGTAGCGCACTAGCACGCGCGGCACATAGCGCAGGGTTTCGGAGAACTGTGGAATGGCGCCGCTGCGCTGGACGGCGGCAGGACCGGCGTTGTATGCGGCCAGGGCGAGCGGCAGATCATTGCCGAAACGCCCCAGCAGTTCTTTCAGATAGCGGGCGCCGCCGTCGATGTTGCTAGCCGGATCTCGGGCATCGGCAACCCCCAGCTCGCGGGCCGTCTGCGGCATGAGCTGCATCAGACCCAGTGCCCCCTTGGGGGACAACGCGCCGGCATTGAAATTGGATTCGACCTCGATCACTGCTTGCAGCAGTGCCTCGGGTAGACCATGCGTCTTGGCGGCGGCCGCGACCAACGGTGCGAACTTCTCGCGACGCACCAGCGCTGCCTCGCGATGGGGCGGCGTCGGCGTGCCGCGACTGGTTTCAACCGCTTTCTCCATCGCTGGCGCGCTGACACCGGTCTCCAGGTTACTCAGAAAGATACCGTCGGTGCCGCCGTCGCGTATCGCAATCTCCGCCTGCGCAGCAGGCGTCAGAGCGAAGGCCGCCAGCACCAGCAAAGGCAGCCGGCGGCATAGCGCGCGCGAGCGAAAAGGGGCATCGAACATTGGCGTTTTCGGTTGCAAGGACGCCGGCAGACACCAACGCGTCCGCTTGGATCCTCGGATCAACGCAAGTCCCGGGCCAGACGACACGAAAATGTCCTGCCTGCTCGATCAACAGATACGCGTTGCTGCGATCGCACGCATATACTGATATGGACCGAAAGTTGCTATTCACACTCATTGGGTTGGACAAGGATGGCTAAAACGATGTTGACGAAACCGCCTGCGTGCCGCGCTGTTTGCTCCGATTCGCCCGGGGCCGTGATGGATGAACTGGTGGAAGCGCTGGCGAAGAAGCGAAATGCCGGTTTGGCGGAAGCCGACGCGCTGTCGCTGGTTGGCCAGGCCGCTAGCCTGGTGAAGCTGTTTCCAGAAGGCAGCCTGGGACAAATGCCCACCGTGGCGGAGTCCTTTGTCACCTCTGGATGCGCGACATGCGCAGTCAACAAGGCTTACTCGAAACGCTGAGACCGGTCGAGGCGAGGTCGCAATCGAGTCAACTACGGCGGGCATCGATTTTGCATCGATCCACGACGTCCCCAACCCCTACTTCTGAAACTGCGCCATGCAAGACCACACACCTAGTCGCCCAGTCCGAGCCCGCGGCCGGCGGCAACACCGCGGCTTTACCTTGCTTGAACTGCTGGTCGTGCTGGTGGTGCTGGGCCTTCTGGTCAGCATCGTGGGCCCGAAGTATTTCAGCCAGCTCGGCAAGTCGGAGGCCAAGGCCGCGCAGGCGCAGATCGCCAGCATTGCCAAAGCGCTGGATATGTATCGCATCGATGTGGGCCGTTACCCGGCGACCGAACAGGGCTTGGCGGCACTGAGCACCAGCCCCGCCAATGAGCCGAAATGGCGAGGACCCTATTTGCAGAAAGCGGCACCGCTGGACCCGTGGGGGCATCCTTACGTCTACAAGTCGCCGGGCGAGCACGGCGACTTCGACCTGCTGTCCTACGGCAAGGACGGCAGCCCGGGCGGCACCGACGAAAACGCCGACATCAGCTACTGACTTCGACCGCGACGGCAAATCCCATGCAGTTTCAAATCAAGGCGGTTAATACAGGCAGGGGCATCGTCAGTGTGCTCCTTGAAGCCCCGAGCGTGGAAGCAGCGCGTCAAGCGGCCGAACACCAGGGGTTGCGCGTAATGTCGCTGAACCCGACGCGACGGCTGTCGGCTCTGGGTCTGGCATTCGGCGGGCGGCAGGAGTTTCCGCTAGCCCTCTTCAGCCAGGAACTGGCGACGCTGATCAACGCAGGACTGTCTTTGGTCAATGCCATCGATAGTCTGGCCGAAAAAGAAGAGCAAGCGTCCACACGAAGGGTGCTGACCGACCTCAGCCGTTTGCTTTACGAGGGCAAGTCTTTTTCACAGTCGCTGGGCCATTTCCCCGCAATTTTCCCGGACTTGTATGTGGCGCTGATCCAGTCAAGCGAAAGAACCGGCGCCCTGGGTGACGGACTAAGCCGTTATGTGGCCTACCGCGCGCGCATTGACGTGCTGAAACAGAAGATGATCGGCGCGTCGGTGTATCCGGCGCTGCTGCTGCTGGTGGGTGGGGGCGTCCTGCTTTTCCTGCTGGGTTATGTCGTTCCGCGCTTCAGCGCCGTCTTTGGCGACCTTGGCACTCGCCTGCCCTGGATGTCGCGAGCGCTGCTCATGATCGGGCAGGGCATCCACGACCATCTTGGGGCGCTTACTTTGGCGGCGGTGCTGGCCGTGGTGGCCGCCGCTTTGCTGCTGCGAATGGAAGCCGTGCGCAGAAGACTGGGACAGACGCTGGTTGCGGTGCCGGCGATACGGCAACGTGTATTCCTCTACGAGGTGACCCGCCTCTATCGTTCGCTGGGCATCCTCCTGCAAAGCGGCATTCCGATCCTGGCAGCCATCGGCATGGCGCGCGGACTCGTCGGCGCGAGCATGCGTCATCGTCTCGATGACGCCGCCCGGCGCGTGAGCGAAGGGCTGCCGGTCTCGCAAGCCCTGGAGCAAAACAAGTTGTCGACCCCGGTGGCGATGCGCATGCTGCATGCCGGCGAACAGGCGGGCAATCTCGGGGCAATGATGGAACGAACCGCCGATTTCTACGACGAGGAAATGAGCCGCTGGATCGAGTGGTTCGTGCGGCTGTTCGAGCCGCTGTTGATGGTCTTCGTCGGCGCCGTGATCGGCGTCGTCGTGATTCTCATGTATATGCCGATTTTCGAGCTAGCCGGGAGTATCCGGTAGTCTGTTTCCGGGCTCGTCGTCGGGACGGGCCAGCCCCATCTTCTCGATCCGGTATCGCATCATGTCGCGCGACAGGCCGAGCAGCTTGGCCGATTTGGTGACGTTCCAGCCGGTGCGCTCCAGCGTTCTCACCACCAGGCCCTTTTCCACTTCGGCCAGGTCCAGGCCCTTCTTGGGCAGTGCCATGCAGACCTGGTCGCACCCGTGGAATTCACGTTCGAAAGTAGCATCCGGGGCCAGGCTCGGGCACAGCGCAAGCTGGGCGGGGGAGATCAAGTCCGTGGGCGACAGCATCGCCGTCTGCTCCAGCATGTTGCGCAGTTCGCGCACATTGCCCGGCCAGTAATACTGCATCAAGACCTGTTCGGCGTCGGCGCTGAAACTCAGGCCTTGCTTGCCGTAGCGCCGTCCGTGCAGGTCGAGGAAATGCCGCGCCAGGAGCAGGATGTCGTCGCCGCGCGTGCGCAGGGCAGGCACCTTGATGGAGATGATGCGCAGGCGGAAATACAGGTCGCTGCGGAATTTGCCTTCCTTCACCATCGCTTCGAGGTCCCGATTGGTGGCGCTGATGATGCGCAGGTTGACCTTGCGCTCCTTGACGGCGCCGACGCGGCGGATGGTCTTTTCCTCCAGCAGCTTGAGGAGCTTGGCCTGCAGCGAATGGTCGATTTCGCCGATTTCGTCAAGGAACAGGGTCCCGCCGTCGGCCGATTCGACCAAGCCCGTCTTGCGTTCCTTGGCATCGGTGAAGGCGCCCTTCTCATAGCCGAATAGTTCGGCCTCGAGCAGCTGCGACGGAATCGACGCGCAATTGATCTCGACGAACGGACTTTCATGGCGCGCGCCGTCGAAGTGCAACGCCCGCGCCACCAGTTCCTTGCCGGTACCGGTGTCGCCCACGATCAGGATGGCAGGAAGATCGCCCCCGGGCATACGCCGTTCGGCCTCGAGCACCTGCGAGATGGTGGCCTTCAGGTCCCGCATGACCGGCGAGTTGCCGATCAGCGATTTCAGGCCCGCGCCCCGTGCCTCGCGCTCTTGGTGGAACTGAAGCGTCTGCTCCATGCGCTTGACGCCCACCGCACGCTCCAGCAACAGGTGCAGTTCGGCCATCGCGACCGGCTTGGTCACGTAGTCATAAGCACCGGCTTTCATTGCCTGCACGGCCGTCTGGGCGCTGTCGTCGCCAGTCATCAGGATGACCTTGATCATGGGATCGATCTCGCGCACCTTTTGCAGCATCTCGATGCCGCACAGGCCTGGCAACTTCTGGTCGGTCACCACCGCCTCCGGGCGCAAGGTCTCGATAAGTTTCAGCGCCTCTTCGGCCGATCCACAGTTCTCGACTTCCCACCCATTTCGCGCCAGATAGGTGCAGACATTGCCCGCCAGGACTTCATCGTCCTCCACTACCAGTATCGTCCTGCCCATATTGCTCTTTCTATGCCTATGCCATGCTGAATTCGAGCCGCACTTGCGTGCCCTCGTTTTCGCGGCTGGAGAGCGCGACTGTGCCGCTAAAACGCTCCATGACGCGCTTTACCATCGGCAGGCCGACACCAAGTCCGTTGCGCTTGGTGGTATGGAACGGTTTGAAAGCCATTTCCAGCTGGTGCTTCGACATGCCGCTGCCGGTGTCGCTGATGGTGAGTTCGAGCCGCTTCTGCTTTTCCAGCAAGCGCGATGCGATCCGGATTTCGCCGCCGCGAGGCATGGCCTCGATGGCGTTGGAGATAACGCTGTGCATCGCCTGCGTCATCAGCGAGGCATTGCCTTCTACCCGCGGCCGGTATCCCTCGTCCCGGTTCCACTCCACCTTGACGCCCTCTTTGGCGCAGGTTGCGGCAAACGAGTCGAGCACGTTGGTGAGAACGGCCACCAGATCGACTGCCTCCGGCTCCGCGGTGACCGGCCGCGAATAAAGTAGGAGCTCGCGCACCCACTTGGAGAGGAAGTCCACCTGATTCATGATGTCCTGCGCGTTCTTGCGCACGGGCTTGTCCTCGGTGGTCGATGCCAGTTCGGCGCTGGAGCGGATGCTCGCCAGCGGATTGCGCAGGCTATGGGCAAGCGCGGTGGACATTTCGCCGACGAACACCAGGGAATCTGTTTCCACCAATCGTTTCTGCTGCTGTTCGAGCAAGGCGGAGCCGCGCCGGATGATGCTGAACAGGACCAGGTACACGAGAACACCGGCGGCCAAAGTCGTTCCCCAGACCATCAGCTGGCCCTTCCTGATGGTGGCGATGAGGTAACGCGGCTCCTTGTACACCTCGGCCACCACGACCACCTCGCCCTTGGCGTCATACAGCGGAATGTAGTTCTCGATGAAAAATTCCTTGGGCTGCACGACGAACCGCTGCTCCTCGCGTTCCCCCAGGACGCCCGCGTGGTGCTTGGCAACCTGCAGCCGCGAGCCGAAGGCTTCCTGCAATTCATCGTTGTCTTTGGAAACCGTGCCGATCAGCGTCTGGTTGGTGGACCAGAAGATCCGTCCGTCGCGGCTGAACAAACTGGCCAGCAGAACGTCCGGCAAGGTTTGAAGGTGCTCCTGCACGTCCTTGCGTCCGTCCGCAACCTCGTCGGGGGAAAATCCGAGCGCTGCCGGATCGATTCGCTGGTCGAGGAATTCGGCAAAGGTCATGTTCGGCCCGAGACCGATATGTCCTCCTTCGATATCGACGCAGTTGCGCAGGAACTGAGCGGTCAACGAAGCGTCCCGCTGCAAAGTCTCTTCCGTGAGGAAATGCGACAGCATGATGCCGGTCAGGCCGGCGACCGGAAGCAACGCGACCAGGCTGGCAATCGAAAACCAGCGCAGCAGGTTGAACGTTTTCGGAATGTTTTGATTACTCACGTTACTAACTTGCCAAGTACTTTCGCCACTGGGTCAGAAACCCCAAGGCACGGAGCCCACACCGGAAACTTATGTAACTGGAAGTAGTTATAACATCACAATCGCCAAGGTTCAAACAACTATTGACCAGAATCGTGGGGAATATGACCCATCAATGACTTTATACACAAGCTCGGCGGCTACCGCTCCGCAGTGGGCCGCATCTTTGGTTTGCGTCGCAACTTGTCAATAACCATGACTAGCTTATGGCTATTAAGCCGTGCGAACGACTGGCGAACTGCCCGCTTGAGGCCGAGGCAGCGGCGCTGAAAATGTAACTAGAACGGGATGTCGTCGTCCATGTCGTCGAAGCCGGTCGAGGGCTTGGACGCGGCGGGACGCTGGGCCGCAGGGGCCGCGCGGGACGGCGGCGCGGCTCGGCGGGCAGCGCCATCGTCGTCGCCGCCAGCAGGACCGCCCATGCCTTCGCGGCCGCCGAGCAGTTGCATCTCGGTGGCGATGATGTCCACCGTATTCTTTTCGACGCCATCCTTGTCGGTGTACTTGCCGTACTTCAGGCGGCCTTCCACGTAGATGGGACGGCCCTTCTTCACGTACTCGCCCGCGATCTCGGCCAGACGGTCATAGAACGTGACCCGGTGCCATTGCGTGTCCTCGATCGTTTCGCCGGTGTTCTTGTCCTTGCGCTTGCTGGACGTGGCGACGCTGACGTTGGCGACGGCCTGCCCCGAGGGCAGGTAGCGGATTTCCGGGTCGCGGCCGCAATTGCCGACCAGGATGACTTTGTTGACGGATGCCATGGGGAATGTTCCTCCGGTGATTTGGTGATTATGTCGCCTGGGCTTCGTCGGCCAGCACTTCCTGAGCCGACGTTTTCGCCCCGGGCGCCCTCATGGGCCAAGCCACCACCAGCCAGAGCAACATCAGCCCGGCGCAGGCAGCGAACAAGCCTTGTGCTCCAACGTTCTTGGCCAGCCAGCCGCCGACCGCCCCGCCTGCGAAAAACCCCAATGACTGCAGCGTGTTGTACACGCCCAGGGCCGCGCCGCGGGCGTGAACTGGCGCGATGCGCGACACCATGCTGGGCTGGGAAGCCTCCAGAACGTTGAAGCCGCAAAAAAATACGAACAGCAGCAGCCCCAGGGTGCCGGTGCCGGGCTCGCCGGCAGCGACCATCAGCCCGACTTGCACCAGCATCACGATCGCCACCGCACCCAGAAACACCGCGCGCAGATAGCCGCGCCGCTCCAATGGAAACAGCGTGGCGCCCATGACGACGAACGATGCCAGCACCGCGGGCAGATAGACGTGCCAGTGCTGCGCCTTGGGCAGCCCGGCGCGCACCAGCAAAGCGGGAATGGCGACCCACATTGCCAGCTGCACCGCATGCAGCACGAATACGCCGACATCGAGCCGCAACAGACCGCGATGACCAAGCACCTCGGATAGCTCGCCGCGCGGCACATTCTTGTGCTGCAGCGGCTCGGGGGGTGCCCACCAAGCCACGACGGCTATGCACACCATCGCGAGCGCACCGGTGACGACGAACAACCCGCCCAGTCCAATCTGCGCCGCCAGCAACGGCGCGGCTATCAGCGAAAGCGCGAACATCAACCCGATGCTCGCGCCCACGATGGCCATGGCCTTGGTGCGCACCTCATCGCGCGTTTGGTCCGCGAGCAGCGCCGTCACCGCCGCCGACACCGCGCCAGCGCCCTGGAGCGCGCGGCCGAAGATAAGCCCATTCAGGCTGCCTGCCGCCGCCGCAACCAGGCTGCCGGCCGCGAATAGCATCAGGCCGAAGATGATGACGCGCTTGCGGCCCAGCCGGTCCGAGGCCAGGCCAAACGGGATCTGCAGGACGGCTTGGGTGAGGCCGTAGATGCCCATCGCCATTCCGACCCGAGCCGGATCGTCGCCGCCCGGATATTTGGTGGCCTCGAGCGCAAACACCGGCAGCACCAGGAACAGGCCCAGCATGCGGGCGGCAAAAATCGTGGCGAGGGAGGCGCTGGCGCGGCGCTCCGTCGGTGTCATACGGGAAGAGATGGCAGAGGCGGGAGGAGATTTCATCGGACAACGTTCTGGTAGCGGGCGGCAGTGGCCCGCCAAAACCAGATTGTCCTGCATGCCCGGAAACGGCTGCCCGCGCTGCCGTTGCCGCGGCAGCGCTCGCCCCCGGGCTGGGTCCGCAAGCCCGGCGACAGGCCGATTGCTTGTTCTACAGCTTCGGAATACCGGCAGCGAACCAGGCACCGCCGGCGTTCACGATCAGCAGGACCGGGTGGTTGCAGGGATTCGGCGGTGTTTGAGTGAGGAACCCGGTGATCCTGAAGTCGCCGCGCGGATCGAGCGCTACCAGGTCCGAATCGCCGGCAGCCACCCCGGCGCAGAACAGCCTGGCGCGCACGCTCTGTCCGCCAGGTGTGCCGATATTGTCGGTGCCCGCAAGCAGCAGGCCGCGGCCGTCCACCCTGATGCTGCCGTCGGTGCTTACGTCGACGCTCAGGCGGGAGATCACCCATGGCGCGCCGCCCGGATTGACGCCAAGCACTGTGTTCGCAACGCCGCCCGCCCGCAGCGGTTGCGAGCCGATGCCGTCCTCGAATCGAACCAGAGGATCCGCCGCGGTCGCGGCGAGCGGCGCCAGCATGGCCGCAGACAGCAGGCATGTTGAAAGGGTCTTGTTCATTGGATCTCCTGTTTTGGACGGGGTTAAAGCATCGCCTCATGGCGCCGTTCGGAAAAAAAGAGTCTGCGCAAGCGTGTCTCCACTTGGTTGTAGGTGACAAAGGATGAACACCCGGCTACGCCGGTTTATTCCAAGGGACGGGTAAAAAACCACAGTGCCTGCTCGTCTTCAAGCAGTGCCTGGGCTGTCGGAAAAAATCGCTGCCGGGCTATCATGTCCGGTTGACTTTTGCACACCCGACATTGAACTCCTCGACCGAAGGTCTGTCCCTCGACCACGTTGAAAACGGCAAGCAAGCCGACAGCGGCAAATACCTGGCCGCGGCACTGGCCCAGCGGATCAGCATCCGCGGGGCACGCACCCACAACCTCAAGAACATCGACCTGGACATTCCGCGCAACCAGCTGGTGGTGATCACCGGACTGTCGGGTTCGGGCAAGTCCTCGCTGGCCTTCGACACGCTGTACGCGGAAGGCCAGCGCCGTTATGTGGAAAGCCTGTCGGCTTATGCCCGGCAGTTCCTGCAACTCATGGACAAGCCCGACGTCGACGTGATCGAAGGGCTGTCGCCCGCGATCTCGATCGAGCAGAAGGCCACGTCGCACAACCCGCGCTCGACGGTGGGCACGGTGACGGAAATACACGACTACCTGCGCCTGCTGTTCGCGCGGGCCGGCACGCCGTACTGCCCCAACCACGACATCCCGCTCCAGTCGCAGACGGTCTCGCAGATGGTCGATGCGGTGCTCGCGCTGCCGGCGGAATCGCGGCTGATGATCCTGGCTCCCGTGGCGCGCGACCGCAAGGGTGAGTTCCTCGACGTGTTCGCCGAGATGCAGGCGCGCGGTTACGTGCGCTTCCGGGTCGACGGGCAGGCGTACGAATTCGATGCGCTGCCCAAACTGAAGAAGGCCGAGAAGCACGACATCGACGTGGTGATCGACCGGCTCAAAGTGCGCCCCGAAGCGCAGCAGCGGCTGGCGGAGAGCTTCGAGGCGGCGCTGCGGCTGGCCGACGGCCGTGCGATCGCCGTCGAAATAGACAGCGCGAAATCCGAGGCTGGGGGCGACCTCGCCCCGCCGCGCGAACACTGGTTCAACGCCAAGTTCGCCTGCCCGATCTGCAATTACTCGATTGCGGAACTCGAGCCGCGCCTGTTCTCGTTCAATTCGCCGATGGGAGCGTGCCCCGCCTGCGATGGCCTGGGCAGCAGGGAGTTCTTCGATCCGGAGCGTGTGGTCGCCTTCCCCACCCTGTCGCTGGCCAGCGGCGCCATCAAGGGCTGGGACCGGCGCAACGGCTACTACTTCGCCTTGCTGGAGAGCCTGGGGCAGCACTACAAGTTCAGCCTCGACGCGCCGTTCGAGGAACTGGCCGAACCGGTGCAGCGGGCGATCCTATATGGCTCCGGCGATGAAGCGATCCGCTTCAGCTACACGCTGGACTCGGGCAATTCCGCCGGGCGCAAGGTCACCAAGAAGCATCCCTTCGAAGGCGTTATCCCCAACATGGAGCGGCGCTATCGCGAGACCGACTCGGTGAACGTGCGTGAGGAATTGGCGCGCTACCGCAGCCTGCAGCCGTGTCCCGAATGCCATGGCACACGCCTGCGCAGCGAGGCCCGGCACGTCAAGATCGGCGAAGGCGAGCAGGCCCGTGCCATTTACGAAATCGGCCACCTCACTTTGCGCGAAAGCTTCGAGTATTTCGATACTTTGAAGCTGCACGGCGCGAAGGCCGAGATCGCGGAAAAAGTGACCCGCGAGATCGGACTGCGGCTGAAATTCCTCAATGACGTGGGGCTGAACTACCTGAGTCTCGATCGTAGCGCCGAGACGCTGTCGGGCGGCGAAGCGCAACGCATCCGCCTGGCCTCACAGATCGGTTCGGGCCTGACCGGCGTGATGTACGTGCTGGACGAACCCAGCATCGGCCTGCACCAGCGCGACAACGCCCGCTTGATCGGCACCTTGCGGCATCTGCGCGACATCGGCAACAGCGTGCTCGTGGTGGAGCACGACGAGGACATGATCCGAGCCGCCGACCACCTGATCGACATGGGTCCCGGCGCGGGCATCCACGGCGGCCGTGTCATGGCCCAAGGCAGCTACGAAGACATCAAGGCCACTGCCGCGTCGCTGACCGGCCAGTACCTCTCCGGCAAGAAATCCATTGCCGTGCCGGCGCGCCGCACGCCCTGGCTGCCGGTGCTGGAGACGATTGCCTGGGAGCCCAGAAAAGCCTCGCGCTTTCCGCCCAGCGATGCCGCCGTGCGGCGCGCCGCGCGGGAAGCCGAACACCTGGCCACTCGTGGTGCGCTGCAGGAGATCCGCGTGCTGGGCGCCAGCGGCAACAACCTGCAGAGGGTCAACGTGGCGTTCCCCGTCGGCCTGTTCACCTGCGTAACCGGCGTCTCGGGCTCCGGCAAGTCGACGCTGGTCAACGACACGCTGTATGCCGCCGTGGCGCGCACACTCTACCGCTCGCATGACGAGCCGGCCGCGCACGAAGCCGTCGAAGGCATCGAGCACTTCGACAAGGTCATCAACGTCGATCAGTCGCCGATCGGCCGCACGCCGCGCAGCAACCCGGCCACCTACACCGGCCTGTTCACGCCGATCCGCGAGCTGATGGCCGAGGTGCCGATGGCCAAGGAGCGCGGCTATGGTCCGGGGCGATTCTCGTTCAACGTGGCGGGCGGACGCTGCGAAGCCTGCCAGGGCGACGGCGTCGTAAAGGTGGAGATGCACTTCCTGCCCGACGTGTATGTTGCCTGCGACGTCTGCCACGGCCAGCGCTACAACCGCGAAACCCTTGAAGTGCAGTGGAAGGGCCGCAACATCGCGCAGATCCTGGACATGACGGTGGAGGACGCGCACCTGTTTCTCAAAGCCGTTCCGGCCATCGCGCGCAAGCTGCAGACACTGCTGGACGTGGGCCTGTCGTATGTCAAGCTGGGGCAGGCCGCCACCACCTTGTCGGGCGGCGAGGCGCAGCGCGTCAAGCTGGCGCTGGAGTTGTCCAAGCGCGATACCGGCCGCACGCTCTACATCCTGGACGAGCCGACCACCGGCCTGCATTTCGCCGACATCGACCTGCTGCTGCGCGTGCTGCACCAACTGCGCGACGCCGGCAACACCATCGTCGTGATCGAACACAACCTGGACGTGATCAAGACCGCCGACTGGATCATCGACATGGGCCCGGAAGGCGGCGCCGGCGGCGGCGAGGTGGTGGGCGTGGGCACACCCGAGGACATCGCGGCCAATCCAGCCAGCCACACCGGCCGCTATCTGAAGCGGCTGCTTTGAAAGTTTCTCGCTTGTGCGGACTTCCCTAACGGATTTCCGCGAACAGATGGGGACGCACGCGCTCAACCGCGAGCCGCACGCCCAACCCCGGCTCGTTATCCAGCGGCAGAAAGCCGTTCGCGATGCGGTCTTCAGGCGAGTTCTCGAGCACCTGGATGTAGCCTTTGCGCTGCGGAAAGTAAGGATAGATCTCGAGGGTCATGAAGTTCGCAATACACGCGCTCAGTTGCAGCGACGCCGCCGTCGAAAGAGCGCTCGCGCAGTTGTGCGGGGTGATGCGCATGCCATAGGACTCGGCCATCGCCGCGATCTTCTTTGCTTCCATGATGCCGCCGGTGTTTCCCAGGTCGGGCTGCAGGATGTCGGCCGCGTGCGCCTCCATGACGTCGCGAAAGCCGTGGCGCGTGTAGAGCCGCTCGCCCACGGCCATCGGGATGCGCACCTGGTCGGAAATCTTCTTCAGCGCGCCCACATCGAAAGGATCGGCCGGCTCCTCGATCCAGGCGATGTCGAGCTCCTCGTAGCGCCGGCACAGCCGGATCGTCTCGTCGGTGGTGAGCCCGCCACTCAGATCGAGCATCAGCTCGATGTCCGGCCCCACGGCGTCACGCAGCGCCTTCACCTTCTCGAACGCGAGATTGGCGAACTCGCGGGTCACCGCGCGCCGCGAGACGTGGCGCAACCCGTAAGTGTCGGAATAGGCGAGGGGGTAGCACTTGAGCGCCTTGTAGCCATCGCGCAGTGGTTGCTCGCAGGCTTTGGCAAGTTCGGCGGGCGTTTGCGCGCTGCCGTACCAGCCATTGGCGTACACCTGCACGGCATCGCGCATGCGCCCCCCGAGCATCTCGTAGACAGGAACCCCGAGAACCTTGCCCTTGATGTCCCACAGCGCCTGTTCAATGCCGCTCATCGCGGCGAAGACGATCGGCCCGCCGCCCTTGGCCCAGAACGAGTGGTCGTACATTTCCGACCAGAGCTCCTCGATGCGCGCGGGATCGCGCCCGATCACAAGCCGCTCGCAGAAGTCCTTGACCATTCCGGCCGCCGCGGTGCCGCCGAGCCCGTAGGCGATGGCTGCTTCGCCAATTCCGCTGACGCCCTCGTCCGTGACGATCTCGACGATCACCGGGTGGAGATTGCCGCTGCGCACGAGGTAGACCCGAACAACCTGTATTTTCATCACCGCATCCTTGAGAGAAACGCCTGGGAGCGCGCGTGCGACGGCGCGCTGAAGAAAAGTGCCGGGGCTGCGTCTTCCACGATGAGGCCGTCGTCCATCATCACGACGCGGTCCGCGGCGTCGCGGGCGAAGGCCAGCTCGTGGGTGACCGCGATCATCGTCATGCCCTTTGCGGCGAGATCGCGCATCACCTCCAGCACTTCCCCCACCAGCTCGGGGTCAAGGGCGGACGTGGGCTCGTCGAAGAGCATGAGTTTCGGATCCATCGCGAGCGCCCGCGCGATCGCCACACGCTGCTGCTGGCCGCCGGAGAGCTGGTGCGGATACTGCTCGGCCTTATCCGCCAGCCCGACGCGAGCCAGCAGCTCGTGCGCCCGCTCTCGCGCCGCGCGCGGATCGTCCCCGCGCACGTGAATCGGCGCTTCGCACACGTTGCCGACGCTGGTCAGGTGCGGGAACAGGTTGAAGCGCTGGAACACCATGCCCACCCGCGCGCGCTTGGCAGAAGTCGCCCGATCGGACTCCTCGAGCAGCCTGGTTCCTTTGCCCTGCCGGTAGCCGATCATTTCGCCGTCGACCCGGATGGAGCCGCCGTCGATCTTCTCGAGGTGGTTGATGCAGCGCAGGAGCGTGGTCTTGCCGCTTCCGCTCGAACCCATGAGACACACCACCTGGCCCGCCTCCACGTCGAGCGAGACACCTTTCAGTACTTCGAGCGGCCCGAAGCGCTTGCTGACCTGGCGGATTTCTACGAGTGCCATCAGGGTTTCGTCCCCGGCATGTTGAAGCCGAACAGGCGCGCGAATACGCCCGGAGGCTTGATTTCGGCCACCGGCGCGCCAATCATGAAGCGCCGCTCGATCGCCTGCTGTACCGCGGTGAACATCGCGGCGAGCACCAGATACCAGATGCTCACCACGCACAGCACCTCGAAGTACTTGAAGTTCTGGCTGTAGATGTCGGCGCCGCGGCCGAAGAGCTCATGGACCGAGATCGTGAACAGCAGCGACGTCGTTTTCAGCATCGAGATGACCTGGTTTCCCGTGGGCGGGATGATGATGCGCAATGCCTGCGGAACGACAATGCGCCGCAAGGTCATCGGGACAGTCATGCCGAGCGCCCGAGCCGCGTCGCGCTGGCCCGGGTCCACCGAGATGAGTCCCGCCCGGATGATTTCCGCCATGTAGGCGCCCTCGTTCATGCCCAGCGCGATGACGCCTGCAGCCAGCGCCGGAAGGTTGATTGCGTTGTTGGTGATCTCGGCCAGCGCGTCATACCAGAAGATGATCTGCACCAGGGCCGGGACGCCGCGGAAAAGCCCCACGTAAGCCTGCGCGACCATCCGGACCACGGCCCAGCGCGACAGGGCCGCAAGCGCGCCAACGAATCCCAGCACGATGCCCATCACCATCGCGCCGACCGTCACGCCGAATGTCGTGATCGCCGGGAGGATGAAGACGCTCGAGAAGAGCGTCGCGAAGAACACATGCAAGTCGAAGTGAATGGCGTTCTCCTTGGTGGCGATTCGCTACTGGGCGCGGGCGGCCAAGGCAGCTGAACGCGCGATGCCGGCGAGCGAAACCGCGCGCAGCAAAGGGCCGAGGCCCTGCTGTGGAATATCGAAAACCGTCGCCATGAGCGATGACGCGGCTTGGGGATCCAGCGTGTGGCGAGCGATCCGCTCGAATTTGCCGAACACCTCATCCCGCGACATGGGATTGGCAAAGTCGCCGCGTGGATATTCGACCAGGCTGGAATAGTCGCCTTGCGACGATTTCACGAGTACGCGCGCCGGAGTTCTGGCCGGGAATTGCGCATCCAGTTCGGGATCGATCTCGACCACCACTTTCGAGGCAAAGGCAATGAGGTCGGGGCGGCCGAGGGCGCCCGGATCGGGCAGCAGCAGGGCGTCCGGACCGTCGATAGCAGCCACGGCCATGCAATACGGCACGCTGAACTGAGCTTCGTGCGGCGTTTGCGGATTTCTCGCGTTATGAAGTCGCGCCGCGGGACCGATCGTCTGGACCACCAGCGAACTCACTTGCTGGGCCTTCAAGTGATGGCTCGACATGATCAGCTGCAGCGCGTCGACCGGCGCATGAATCCATCGGCAGCACGAATAGGGTTTGATGTAGGCGCCGTCGATGGCAAGGCGAGCCGAGCCCAGGCGATCAACGATCGCGTCGCCATCGAAAAGTGCGGGAATGTCGAGCACGTCCAAGGACGCCGCCAAACCATGCTCGGCCAGTTCGACCGCGACAAAACCGGTGAGCGTGCCCCACGGAATGCCTTCCTTCACGTGTCCCAGCGTCCTGCTCGCCCCGCTGGGAATCAGCGCGGGACGATGAGCGGCGGCAATCGCGAGCGCTTGCGCAAGCACGGCCGGATTGCAATGGCGCAGAAATCCCACCGACGCTGCGACGGCCAACGGCGCCCAGCGGCCGCTGGCGAATTCGCGCCGTTGCAGGCGGTCGCACTGCGCCGCCGCCGCGCGCACACCGACCTCGTAACCGATCGCGATGGCCGCCAGCAGTTCGTCGACCGTGTGTTCCGACGTTTCGGCTTGCGCGATGACTGCCGGGATCACCGCGGCGCCTGGATGTCCGGACGCGATTCGATGGCCATCGTCCAGGTCGAGAGCACACGCCGCAGCGCTGTTCTGGAATGCCGCCGCTGCGGGCGACTGCCGGCCGGAGCTGAACCAGATGTGCGAGGGTCCCGCGGCGAACAAATCGCATGCTGTGGCCCGCGCAGCCCGGGCCGCAGGGTTATCGAAGCCGGCCAGCGCGGACCCCAACAGGTCGACGACGAGATCTTCGGCCTTCCGGCGAGTCGCTGTCGGTAGCGACGGCGTATCGGGCGCGGCAATCCATTCGGCGAGCTTGCTGGCGGTCCACGCCGCTTCCGAGCCCATCCTTTTCACGCGCGCGGCAGAAAACAATCCGGGACTTTGAGCGGCCCTGTCATTTGAGATGGCGGATGTCGCCTTCGCTCACGTTCCACTTGGTCAGGATGCGGTCGTACTTGCCGCTGGCCTGCACCCTGGCGAGCGCCGCCGAGACGGCTTGCTGCATCGCAACGTCACCTTTCCTGAATACGATCCCGTGCCGGTTGCGCGGTTTGCCGACGGTGCCCGAGACGATCGGGCTCGCCAGTGCCAGCTCCGGGACCGTCTGCTGCAGGTAGTTGGCAAATGGCCAGTCGAGGAAGGCGACCTGGGCGGAGCCCTTGCGCAATTGCTGGACGGCCTCATTGAAGTTCGGGTAAGTGAGCAGCGTGATCTTCTTGCCTTCGGGGCAGGTCTCGCGGTTTGATTGCTCCAGGGCGCGCGCTTCGACCGAGCCGGTCATCGTCGCGACTGAAAGTCCGCAAAGCTCGTCGTGCGAATTGAAATTGAGATGCGCTTCCTTGCGAGCGATGAGCCGGACGCCGCCGACGAAATACGGCACGAAGTCGAAGGATTGCTCGCGCTCCGGCGTGATCGCCGTGCCGGTGATCGTGAAGTCCACCTTGTGGGCGTTCAGCGCGGCGAACAAGCCCGTGAACGACATGTTGGCGACCTCCGGTTTCAGGCACATTTCGCCGGCGATCGCCTCGCCGATCTCCACCGCGAACCCGGTGGGCTTGTCGCCATCGAGAAAGTTCTGCGGTGGGGTGAGCAGCGTGCTGCCGAACACAATCTTGCCGGGCGCCACGAGATTCGACGCGTTCACGGGCACGCAATCGGCCGCCAATGACGTCATGGCCTGGCACATCGCGGCGCAGCCCACTACCAAAGCAAGAACCTTGTGCATCGTCGCTCCTCTTGGATTTCGTCCGGGCAGTGTATGGCCGCCGATCCATGAAGTCCAATTCCGATTTGTCCAAGCTTGCAAACCTGCGGTTATGGTTCGACAATTTGCGCAAGATGCTCAACATCCGTCATCTGGCGGTCTTTCACGCCGTCATAAGAACCGGCTCGGTCTCCGGGGCCGCCCGGCTTCTACATGTTTCGCAGCCGGCCGTGAGCAAGTCGGTTCGCCGGCTGGAGGAGCAAATCGGGCTGCCACTGTTTCAGCGAATCAGAGGACGACTCCATCGCACTCCGGAGTCGGAAACGTTGATGCCGCAGATCGAGCGCCTGTTCGGTCACGTGGAAGCGGTCGACCAACTGGCCAAGGAGATCCGGGACGGGTTCTCCGGAAGCGTCACGGTTGCAGCCGTTTCGACCCTTTCGGCCTCGCTGGTGGCGACGGCAATCGCGCGCTTTCACCGGCAGTATCCGCGTGTGCGCTTCGACATCAAGGCGCTTTCGACGCGCCATGCGATCGATTACGTCCTGAACAACCAGGTCGACCTGGCCGTTCTCGACGTCCCGCTCGAAGGCGCCGACCTGCAAGTGTCGGAGTTGTGCCGCGCCCCGATCGGCTGCGTGGTGCCGGCAAAGCACGCGCTCGCCCGGCTCAAGGAGGTCACGCCGGAGATTCTGGCGCCGCATCTGCTCATCACGTTCGGCGAGGACACCATGACCGGAAGCAGCATTCGGGAGGCATTTCGAAAGCGGGGAAAGACCTGCCAGATCGCATTCACCGTCAACCAGACGCTCTCGGCTTATGCATTGGTGAAGGCGGGAGCGGGCGTGGCGCTCATGGATCCGTTTCCATTCCTTTCGGGCGCGTTTGCGGACCTTGTCATGGTGCCCTTTCGACCGGTGATCGAAATGCGGCCGCGCGTGGTTTACGCGAAAACGCGACCGGTCTCGCAAATCGCGCGAAAGTTCACGGCGGAGCTCACCGCTGTGACGGCGAATCTGATTGGTGCACGCAAGCCGCTGCTGCGCGCGGCATCTGCCTTATGATTGAAATCGCGATGACGTTCCGTTAATGGAGAAGGGGCCCGTCGATGGGTCCACGAGGGGCAATCGGACGATGGCTTTGACAGTGCTTCTGTCATGTGTTGGAGTTCTGCTCGCAGTCGGAGTGGTTGCGGTTGCGGGCGCCCGCCGACGCGTCACTACCCCGCTGGTCTACTGGATCGCGCTCATCGTCAGCACGATTGCCCTGGTCGTCGCCGTCTTCGTGCTGGTCACCCAAGCAACCTCGATTCATACCGCCGATCTGCCGGTTGGATTGCCCTGGCTCGGCGCGCATTTCCGCCTGGATTGCCTGAGCGCGCTGTTTCTTGTCGTCGTCAATCTGGGCGGTGCCACGGCGAGCCTGTATGGCCTGGGCTATGGACGGCACGAAACGACGCCGGGCCGCGTGCTGCCGTTCTTCGCGGTCTTTCTGGCCGGCATGAATCTGGTCGTGCTCGCCGATGACGCGTTCACGTTCCTGTTGACCTGGGAGTTCATGTCGTTGTCCTCATGGGCGCTGGTCATGACCCACCATCGGGACAGCGAGAACGCGAGGGCCGGGCATATCTACCTGCTAATGGCAAGCTTCGGCACACTGTCCCTGCTGCTGGCCTTCGGCCTGCTGGCCGGCGCGGACGGCGGCTACGCCTTTGACGCCATTCGCGCGGCAAGGCCCGCTCCCGGCGTGTCCGCCGCCGTGCTGGTGCTGGCACTGATCGGGGCCGGATCGAAGGCCGGCCTCGTGCCCCTGCATGTGTGGCTCCCCCTGGCCCACCCCGCTGCGCCCAGCCATGTGTCGGCTCTCATGAGCGGGGTGATGACCAAGGTTGCGGTGTACGGATTCGTGCGCATCGTGTTCGACCTGCTCGGGCCGGCCGTCTGGTGGTGGGGCGCCGTGGTCCTCCTGCTTGGCGGGATCAGCGCCGTGCTGGGCGTGCTGTATGCGCTGATGCAACACGACCTGAAGCGCCTGCTCGCCTATCACACCGTCGAGAACATCGGCATCATCTTCATCGGGCTGGGGCTGGCGCTCGCCTTTCAGGCCAACGACATGCACGAAGGGGCCGCGCTGGCGTTGACGGCGGCGCTGTTCCACGTGTTCAACCACTCCGTCTTCAAGAGCCTGCTGTTCCTGGGCGCCGGCGCCGTGCTTACCTCGACCGGCCAACGCGACATGGAGCGCCTGGGCGGCCTGATCCACCGGATGCCGCTCACCGCCATTGCCTTCCTGGCAGGCTCCGTCGCCATCTCGGCGCTGCCTCCGTTCAACGGCTTCGTCTCGGAGTGGCTCACTTTCCAGGCGGTGCTGCTGAGCCCCAAGCTGCCGCAATGGCTGCTGAAGTTCGTGGTGCCAGGCGTGGGCGCCATGCTGGCGCTGTCGGCCGCGCTCGCCGCCGGCTGCTTCGTGAAAGCCTTCGGTGCGACCTTTCTGGGCCGGCCCCGTTCGGACGTTGCCGAACGCGCGCAGGAGACCGATCGCTTCTCGCTTTGCGCAATGTTCCTTCTGGTCGCCCTGTGCCTGATCGCCGGCATCCTGCCCGGCTACTTCATCGATGCACTGGCGCCCGTGACGCACCTGCTGCTTGGGGCGCAGCTGCCGCCGCAGGAGCAGCTGAAGTGGCTCACCATCGTGCCGATCGCCGCCACCCGCAGTTCCTACAACGGCTTGTTGCTGTTCATCCTGATCGCCGCGGCTGGCTGGCTGGCGGCGTATGTCATTCACCGCTGGGCGTCGCATGCGCTCAGACGCGCTCCGGCGTGGGACTGCGGATTCCCGGACGCGCGGCCGATCACGCAGTACACCGCGGGCAGCTTCGCCCAGCCGATCCGGCGCGTGTACGGCGGCTTCGCCTTCCATGCCCGGGAAGAGGTCCACATCCCGGCGCCGGGGCAGACCGGGCCCGCGAAGTTCCATGTATCGCTGCGAGACCTCGTGTGGGACATCCTGTATGAACCGATCGCGGGGCTGGTGGGCTTTGCCGCCGACCGGCTCAACCAGGTCCAGTCGTGGACCATCCGGGCCTACCTGACGATGGTGTTCAGCAGTGTCGTGCTGCTGTTGATGGTGCTGTCGGTATGGCATTGATCCACGACACGCTGGTCCAGCTCGCGCAGCTATTGCTGGTGCTGGCGGCCGCGCCGCTGCTCACGGGCTACATCCGCAAAGTCAAGGCCTACCTGCTGCGGCGCCGCGGTCCGCCCGTGCTCCAGGTCTACCGGGACCTGCTCAAGCTGATCCGCAAGGAGGCGGTGCTGGCGGGCAATGCCTCCTGGGTGTTTCGCACCGCGCCGTACCTGGTGTTCGCCACCACGCTGATCGCGGCGGCGCTGGTGCCGACGTTTGCGACCGGCCTGTTGTTCAGCCCCGCGGCCGATCTCATCGCCATCGTCGCGCTGCTGGGCACCGCCCGTTTCGCGCTGGCGCTGGCCGGCCTCG